>JAKLIU010000055.1 GCA_022709445.1 Spirochaetota bacterium
CATCGGCCCGCGCGATGAGGACGGCCCTGGAGGAGCGTCTGTCCGCCCAGTCCGCCGCCGGCAGGGCGGAGCGCGAGGCGTACGCCGAATCCTCGGAACGGGAGGAGCTCTCGCGGCTCGAGATCGTGTCGGCCCTGGGCCAGGCCATGACGGACGCCGTGGATCCCGAATCCATAGGAAGGACGCTGCACGAGCGCGTGTCCGCCCTCGTGCCGGCGGACGTATTCGGCCTGGCCCTGTACGATCCGGCGGCGGGCATCCTCGATTTCCGCTATTTCATGGAAGACGCCCAGCGGGTGGAACCGTTCCTCCTGCCTGCGGATTCTGAGGACAGCCTCGCCGGGCTCTGCGCCAGGACGGGCCGGACGGTCGCCATAAACGACATGGAAACGGAACTGCGGCTCTACGTGAAGCGGGCGCGCACAGCCGGGACGGCCACGGGGGATTCCATCAAGTCCCTGGTCTACCATCCGGTGAGCGCCGGGGGATCGGTCAGGGGGCTGCTGTCCGTGCAATCCCGAACGCCGGGAGCCTACGGACCGCGGCAGCTGGAACTGGTGAAGGCCATGGCCGCCTACGCCGGCGTCGCGCTGGAACATTCCAGGCTCAAGGCGGAGGCCGGGGTGACGGCCGGGACCGACGCGCTCACCGGCATCCTGGGCAAGCGGCGGTTCATGGAAACCTTCGCGCTGGAGATGCAGCGGGTGCGGCGCTACTGCGGCCGCCTGGGCATCATCGTGGCGGACCTGGACCGGTTCCGCCTGGTGAACGACCGGTGGGGACGACAGGCCGGCGACCTCCTGCTCACGGAAACCGCCTCCCGCTGCCGGACCCAGCTCAGGGCAAGCGACAGCCTGGCCAGGACGGACGGGCAGCGCTTCATGGCCATCCTGCCGTGCACGGGCCTGGACGGCACCGTGACGGCGGCGGACCGGCTGCGAGCCTCCCTCTCCGGCCGGCCGGCGGTACTGCCCGACGGAGAGCGGGTGCCGTTCTCGGCCAGCTTCGGATGCGCGACGCTCTGCGAGGGGGACGACCTGGATTCCCTGACGGCCCGCGCCGACAAGGCCCTCTACCGCGCCAAAGACGGCGGACGCGACCGCGTGGAGGCCGAGGCCCTGCGCGGAGTCGGCGAAGGCGTCAACACCGGGCGCGAATCGACCGATCCGGGAGAGAAGGAAACATCATGAGCATCATCGCCTGGCTGCCGGCCGCCGCGTTCGCGGGCCTCTTCGTCGTCATGATCGCCCGCGCGCTGGCAACCCCCCGGGCGGCGCCGCCGCGGGCCCTTCCGCCCGGGACGCTGGATGCCTTCGCGGGCGTCGAGGACAAGCTCGCCGCCCTGGTGCGGGTGCCCACGGTGTCGCGCTTCGACCCGGCGGAGGAGGACGAGGCCGCGTTCGCGCTGTTCAGGGCCGAGCTGGCGCGTCTCTACCCGACGGCGACCGCCCGGCTCCTGCCGGCCGACGCGGGGGACAGGGGCATCCTGCTCGAGTGGCCGGGCTCGGACCGCACGCTCGCCCCGGCCATCATGACCGCCCACTTCGACGTGGTTCCGCCCGGGGACGAGTCCGACTGGGAGAGCCCGCCGTTCTCAGGCGACCGCTCCGGCGGATGGGTCAGGGGCCGCGGCTCCCAGGACATCAAGGTCACGCTCGCCTGCATGCTCGAGGCGGCGGAACGGCTCCTCCTGCGCGGCTTCACCCCGCGGCGCACCGTGTACTTCGCGTTCGGCGGCGACGAGGAGACCGGCGGCAGGCGGGGAGCGGCGCGCATCGCGTCCGAGCTTGCCCGGCGCGGCGTGAAGGCGTCCTTCCTGCTGGACGAGGGCGGGGTCGTCGCCGACGGCATGCTCCCCTTCGCGGACCGGCCGATCGCCCTGGTGGGCATCTCGGAGAAGGGGTACGTGGACGTGGTCATGGCAGCCAAGGGTCTCGGGGGCCATGCCTCGATGCCGCCGAGGCACACGGCCGCCGGCATGATCGCGAAGGCCGTCGGCGCGGGCGAGGCCAGGCGCTTCCCCGCCGTCATGACTTACACCCTCTCGAAGTTCCTGGCGGCGCTCGCGCCCTACGTGCCCTTCGGCTACCGCCTGCTCTTCAGGAACCTCGGCGTCACCGCGCCCCTGGTCAAGGCGGCCTTCTCCGGCTCGCCCTCCACCAACGCCCTCCTCCGGACCACCGCGGCGGCGACCATGCTGTCCGCCTCCGACAAGGAGAACGTGCTGCCCGCCCGGGCGCGCGCCGTATTCAACGTGCGCATACTCCCGGGCTCCAGCGTCCGCGAGGCGCTGGCCAGGCTCGACCGCATAGCGTCCAGGTTCGGGGCCACCGCCACCTTCGCCCACCACGGCCACGCCAACGATCCGCTGCCGGAGTCCCCGGTCGAGCACGAGGGCTACGAGGCCATCGGCCGCGCGATCGCCGCCGCTCATCCCGAGGCGGGCGTCGCCCCGTTCATGTTCACCGCGGCCACCGACACCAAGCACTACGGCGACGTGGCCGGGGCCATGTACCGCTTCGCGCCCATCGTGCAGGGCCCGGACGACCTGTCGCGCATCCACGCGGCCAACGAGCGCGTCAGCGTGGAGAACGTCCGCCGCTGCTGCCTCTTCTACGAGACCCTGCTCGGGGGAATGTAGCCTCCGGGCACGGAGCGTTTTTCGCTTGCGCGATGCGGAATGCCGCGCTACTATACGTTCCCCCAATCAATCACGGCGGGAGCGCTCCCGCCCGGAGGTAATGAATGTTCAAGCGAATCCTGGCCGCCCTGGCCGTCTCACTGCTCCTGGCCTCGTGCGGGACCATCCGGCCCTCCGGCGACCTGGGGAGCTTCGATCCGGCGAAAGCCGAGCTGCTGGCCGACGGCAGGGCGCGGTACGTCGACATACTGGCGTTCAACGATTTCCACGCGACCGTGTACGAAGATCCCCTCGGCAAGAACGTGGGCATGGCAAAGATGGCCTCGGTCATCGCCCGCCTGCGGGAGCTCAACCCCAACACGGTCGTGGTATCCGGAGGCGACAACTTCCAGGGTTCCGCCCTGTCGATAGTCTCGCACGGCTCGATAGTCAGCGAGTTCTTCAAGACGATAGGCGTTGCCGCCAGCGCGGTTGGCAATCACGAGTTCGACTGGACCGACGCGTACTTCGAGCAGTGGTCCCGGGACGGGGGCTATCCCTTCCTGGCCGCGAACATCATCGACGTCCGCACCGGCGAGACGCCTGCCTGGGCGCAACCGTACGCCATCGTTCGGGTCGGGGGAAGGACGGTCGCGTTCATCGGCCTGTCCACCGTGGACACGCCGAGCGCCACCAAGGCAGCCTACGTGGAGAACTACCGCTTCACCGACGCCGCAGACGCCGCCCGCACATGGTCCAACTACCTGCGGGTAACCTTCAAGCCGGACGCCATCATAGCGCTCACGCACATACCCAGCGCCATGGACGGGCTGGACCGCGGCCAGGCCATCCCCGCGAGCGCGGCCGGGGAGCTGGAAGCGCTCGCCGAGCGCGGCGGGGTGGACGCCATCATCACCGGCCACAGCCACAACGCCGTGCTCGGTTCGTCCCACGGCGTCCCCGTGGTGCAAGCCTCCTACAACGGCCGGAGCTTCGGCCGGATCAGGCTGACCTTCAAGGAGGGCGGCGGCGTTTCCCTGTCCGCCTCGCTCGTGGAGTTCTGGCAGGAGAAGGCGGAGCTGGCCGCGGATCCGGCCGCCCAGGCGATCATAGACCGCTACGTCGCGGAGTACGGCACGCTCTTCCTGCAGCGCGTGGCGAGGGTCGAGGGAGAGCTGGCCCATGACCGGCTGCTCACGCCCAACGTGTCGCCCATGGGCGCGTGGGTGAGCTCGGTGCTCAGGGAACGCTACGGGGTCGACGTGGCCATCATGAACGGAGGCGGCCTCCGCAAGCCCTTCGCGGCCGGATGGGTGGCGGTCCAGGATTTCTGGGACCTCATGCCCTTCGACAACACGGCCGTGCTGTTCGAGGCCACCGGCGCGGACCTGCGCGCCATGATCGATCATGGCATCGACTCCCTGGACTTCGCCAACGGGCAGTTCGCCGGCCTGGTCGTGCGCTACAACCCGTCCAGGCTGTACGGCAGCAAGATCGTCTCCATGACGCTCGCGGACGGCACCCCCGTCGAGGACGGCAAGCTCTACCGGATCATGACCAACGACTTCATCTTCGAGGGCGGCGACGCCTACTCGATGATGCTGCCGGCCGCCAGGAACGTCACCTACACCTGGGAACCCATCCGCGACGCGCTCATCGAGGAAGCGCGCAAGGCCGGCGTGATCGTCGCCGAAACGCCCGACTGGCTCGTGCCCGTCTCCGACTGACCGGCGCGAAGCGCCGACCGGCGGGCCGCGTCGCGGCCCGTCTTTTTTTTCTTGCGCGTTCCGTGAAGAGGGTGTAACTTGACCGCCCCACCGCCGACGCGCGGACGGGGGGCCGCCCGGGACTCGGCGCCGTAGACGCCTCCGCCCGGCCACTCAATAGCGGAGGATACCCATGATCAAGACCCGGTCCAGACTCGTTGCGGCCGCAGCCGTCTCGGCGCTCCTGTCGATCGCCGCGGCGTTCCTCGCCTCGTGCCAAAATCCCATGGCGACACTGCCGGGCGACACGTTCGCCCCGGCCGCGTCGCGCGCCGCGACCGAGCGGATACGACTCGTGGCCGCCAATATCAGCTCCGGCAACTACCAGAACTACGACCTGGGCCACGGCCTCCGCATCCTGCAGGGCGTCGATCCCGACGTCGTCATGATCCAGGAGTTCAACTACCTGTCCAACTCGGCCGCCGACCTGGAGGCATTCGCAGACGCAGTGATGGAGGGCGACGGACACTACTGGCGAGAGGCGGGCGCACAGATACCCAACGGCGTCATCTCCCGGTACCCTATCCTGGAACAGGGCGAGTGGGACGACGGCTCGGTGAGCAACCGGGACTTCGCCTGGGCCAGGATCGACATACCCGGCGACAGGGACCTGTGGGCCGTCAGCGTGCACCTGCTCACCTCCAGCGCCGCCGTGCGCAACACGGAGGCCGCCCAGCTGGTCTCCTACGTGAAGGGCAAGGTGCCCGCGGGCGATTACCTGGTCATCGGGGGCGACTTCAACAGCGGCACCAAGACCGAGGCCTGCTACACGACGCTCTCGCAGATCGTCGGCGTCGGGTCGCCCTACCCGTCCTGCACCGCCGGCGACACCGACACAAACGCCGGCCGCACCAAGCCCTACGACGCGGTGCTGGCGGACGCGGACCTCGGCGCCTTTGCGACCGCGGTGGCGCTCGGCTCGCGGACCTTCGCGAACGGCCTGGTCGTGGACACCCGCACTTTCTCCCCGCTCGCGGACCTGTACCCGGCCCTCGCCTCCGATTCCGGCGCGACCAACATGCAGCACATGGCGGTGGTGCGGGATTTCCTGGTGCCTGTCACCGGCACCGAGCCGCCGCCCGCCGGCGCCGCGCTGGCCTTCGAGAAGAGCGACATGGAGGCCGGCGGCCCTGCCGGCCTGCCGGCGGGCGGCGTCATCTCGTCCGTCGCGCACACAGGCTCGGGCTCGTTCCGCTACCAGAAGACCGTGAGCTCCAGCCTCACCGTGCCCATGACCAGCTCCAGGTTCCTGCCCCCCGGCACGGCCACCAAGCTGAGCTTCTGGTTCAAGGGCTCGGCCTCGGGCAGCGCACCCGGCCTGCGCATCCAGGTGGCGGCTGGCGGCACCGTCGTGAATTACTACGACCTCAATGCGATCGTTTCCGGCACCGAGCTACGGCTGTCGCCGACCGCCGGCGGGACCTACCCCACCGCCCCGATCTCCGTCGGCCAGTGGACCAAGGTGGTGCTCGACCTGACGGGCGTGAACTGGGGCGGCCGATCACCCACTGATTATTCCTTCACCTTCCGGGTCCGCTCCGGTTCCGTGCACGACTGGTACATCGACGACATACGGTACGAATGAGCGCGATGCCCGGGCATGCTCCGGGCCGCATCGTACGTCACCCGGGACCCGCCCGGGCATCCGCGGAAAGAAGAAGCCCCCGGCACGCGCCGGGGGCTTCCTGCATCGCGGGGCGGCGGGCAAGGAGGACCCCCGCCGCCATCGTTCAGAACGATATGCGGGCGTACGCCCCGAGCGAGACCACCCGGTAGGTGTCGCGCTTGTAGCCGGAATCGCGGTCGCTCGCCTCGAGCGAGACCGAGAAGCGATCGCTAGGCGCCCAGGAAACGGCGGCCTTCCACGACACGCCATCCAGGAGGCCGGGCAGGGGCCAGTCGGCCGAGTCGTCCCAGCTCACCAGGCCGGGATTGGTCCAGCTGCCAGCGGTGAGGTCCAGCGAGAGCGGCAGGCCGGTGAGGTCGAACGCCTTGAGGCCGAGCGTGGCGTGCCAGCCCGCGCCCTGCAGCGCCAGGGATTCCGTCCCGTACAGGAACACGCGGTAGCCGACGCTCAGGCTGCCCAGGTCCATCCCCAGGATGGCCGCCGGGTCGGCGAAGATGGCGGCATCCAGGGCGATCGCGTCGCCGTGCTTGGCCGACTCGAAATCCTGCCAGAGGCCCAGGGCATCGAAGCGGTCGTCCTGGTCGTTGCCGCCCCAGCCGCCGTAGCCGGCCTGCTTCCAGGCGGCCTCCAGCGAGAGCCCCATCCCCATCCAGTCGGCCCTGGCGTCCCCGGCGAAGGCGAGGGCGAAGGTCGGCGAATCATCCGCGATCTCGCGGTCGTTCCAGAGCAGCGCGTCCAGCTCCAGCCCGGCATGGACGGAGAGCTCGCCGTCCAGCCGGTACCGCGCGGTCAGCGCCGCGGATCCGGCGTCGGGACGCAGGCCCAGGTCCGGCACCAGCAGCTCAAGGCCCACCCGCAGTTCGTGGCCGATCAGGAAGGAGAGGTCGTAGCCGGCTGAGAGTCCGGCTCCCAGCCACGCCAGCTCCCCGGGGGTGGCTTCCATGCTCTTGGTGTTCCAGTCCTCCGCATCCGAGCTCACGCCGCCGGCGATGGAAGAGACCAGCGAGAGCGACAGGCCCTGGACCAGGCCGGGGACCATGGACAGCCTGAGCGTCGAACCGGACGAGGGCATAGCCGCCCTGGGACTGCGGACAACCGTCCCCGTGGACAGGGCCGACCCGCGGTAATCGAAACGCGCGTCCATCACGCCGAACAGCTTGGTGAGTGACAGCCAGGCGTTGCGTATCTTGACGCCGTCCAGCTCGAGGGCGGAATCGGAACCGTACACCTGGGCCTGGAAACCGTCGTAGGCTTCCTGCTCCTCGAGCACCTTCGCCTGGGCTTCCGGCGTCAGCAGCAGGAACGAGTACTGGTTGATGTGCTCGTCCGAACCGGAGGTGACGTCCGGGCTGATGGCTTCTATGGCCGCCAGGATCATGTCCTTGAGGTCCGTGTAGAGGGCGCGGGCGTCCGACCACTTGGTCTGGTCCCACACCACCCACTCGATGGGCTCTGCGGTGGTGCCGTGTATGAAGCGGTAGCGCCCGCTCGACGCCCCGTAGCTGGTGGTGGGCCAGCTCTGGGCGGGCAGCCCGTAGCGGGCGCGGTTGTCGGCGTACCAGTCCAGCATGGGCTGTATCAGCGGATAGCCCGAGGTGTCTGGCGTAAATCTTTCCTCACTCGAAACCTTGCCCAGGTCCAGGAGGTCGGCCAGGTCCAGGCTCACGCCGGCCTCGTAGCCGAAGCCGTCCGCCCTGGTCAGCACGCCCTTGTACAGGGAACGGTCCACGGCGGCCAGGTACGCGAGCGATGACAGGCGCAGCTCCACCTCGCTGGACAGCTGCCCGGACAGGCCGGGGATGGCCTCGACGAAGGGATCGCCCATCAGGTTGCCGTTGACGAAGCCGGCCTCGAGGGTGCCGGAGAACACGGGACCCGACTGCTGGATGGTTTCCTGCGACCAGGCCAGGCCGGCGGCGAGCAGGGCCAGGACGGCCGCCATTGTTGTTCGTTTGTGCATTGAGCATACCTTTCGATGCGAGTCGGCCCGGTCGCTCGCGGCGTCCGCGTTCCGTTCCTCGTTGATTCCGCGACTTTACGGTAACCTCGCGCGGACGCCGTTGCGGCAACCGCGCCGGAGGGGGCAGGTAGGCCGCGAGGAACTTACCAATATACCGGCGCTTCGCGACCTGTCAACAAAAAAAGCGGCGGCGCGAAAAAAAACCTTGCGTTCCGGAAAAATACCATTTACTATTCCCTCCCTTTCCCGATTCCGGACGGCATGCGCCCGGGAACCCGGACGGGCATTCGCGTTTCCATACAGGGAGCCTTGCAAGGTCATGAACACTGCCAAAGCGATCAACCGCTCCATACCGATGCTGGCGCTCGCCGCGTGCGCCGCGCTCTCCGCCTGCGCCCCGCTCCGCTCGGGATACGTGCTCGAAGGCCGCGTCACCGACGGCTCGGGGGATCCGGTCGCCGGCGTCACGGTCAGGCTGGGCGACGACGCAATCATGGAATCCGTCACGTCGGCCGACGGTTCCTACTCCCTGAGCCCCGCGCCGTACGGCTCCTGGCGCGTCAGCGCGAGCAAGCCCGGATACGTGTTCGCCCCGAGGAACGACGATCCCCTCCTCGACGGCGCGATGGTGTTCCTCGGGGACTCCCGCGGCACGCGACTCGACTTCATCGCGGCGGACGCCGGCTCTATCACGATACCCATGATCCAGGGCCGGGGCTTCCGGAGCCCGCTCGAGGGCCAGACCGTGCGCAACGTGGTCGGCGTGGTGACCGCGGTCACCAGGAAGACCCCCCATTCCATCTACGAGACCCTCCTGACCGACGGCAGCACCACGCCGCAGTGGATCTCCGAGGACGGTTTCTTCCTGGAGGCTTTCGGCTCCGGCAAGGACGGCGACCCGCTCACTTCCGACGGCATTTTCGTCTATACGCACAACGACGCCTACGTGGAATCCAAGTGGCTCGACTCCGTCCCCTCCGACCTTGCGGTGGGCGACGTCGTGTCAGTCAGCGGCGTCGTGGCCGAGTACCGGCCCATGGACCGCTTCGGCAATTCAGAAGGCTTCCTCACGTTCACGCGGCTGGAATCCCCCACGGTCATCAGGGTGACCGAGGCCGGCGTCCCGGTCACGCGCCTCACCGACTTCCCGGCCGGGGTCCTCCTCGGCTACGAAGACGCGCCCGCACTCCCGCCCGGCGTCACCGAGTTCCGCACCCTTCCCTGGGGCGCCGCGGCCGCCGGCCCCATGTCCCTCAGGGCCGCCTCGCTGGTCATGGAGAGCGTCGAGGGCATGGTGGTCCGCGTCGAGGACCCGCTGGTCAGCGGCGGCACCTACTACAACGTGACCGGCATCATGCCGGACGGCGGCCGCAGGGCCGGCGCGGAGAATCCCAGCCTCAACCAGGCGTGGAAGGGCATGGTGCTCCAGGATCCGTCGGCCGGCGGGATGGACTTCAACCCGGAGCTCCTGTTCTGCGATTACCAGAGCCCCGCCTGGAAGACCTTCGATCCCATCCCCCAGGTGGGCGACCGCCTCCAGGACTCCACCGGCGCGTACGTCCTCCGCGGGATCGTGGAGTACACCTTCGACGCGCTCTACATGATCAAGCCCCTGCAGGGCCTTCCCGGGGGCGTCTCCGCCACCGGGGGCGCCGCGATCCCCAGCCAGGGATGGAACTTCGACGCCATCATCGACAGCCCGGACATGAAGGCGCTCTCCACCACCGCGCTCAGGACGGCCATCCGCA
>JAKLIU010000056.1 GCA_022709445.1 Spirochaetota bacterium
TACAAGGAAGCCTGGGACGAGGCGGCCATGCTGGACGAGATCCGCGGACAGTCCGGCAAGAAGTTCGACCCGGACGTGGTCAAGGCCTTCTTCGAGGCCCTTCCCCGCATCCTGGAGATCCGCGCCCGCTTCCCCGACCAGGACCATCCGGAGTAGAATCGCCTACCCGCCGCCAGGGGCGCCGGGATGCCCGATTCCCGACCGGAGGTGCCCGCCCGTGAGATTCCCCCGCGACTACGACGGCTCGGTGATTTCACCCCTGCGCTACGCCGGCTTCGCGCTGGCACGGCCGGCATTCCTCGGGCCCAGCCTGCGCGTCGCCCTGACGGCCATACGCCTGTTCTTCCTGCCGCAGTACCGGAACGCGCTGGCGCCCAAGCGGCCCGTGGCGGGCGTCGACCACCCGGTGGACGGGCGGATACCCTGGGATCCCTCCACGGTCGCCCTGTACCTGAGCTTCATACCGCTGTGGATGAACGCCGTCTACCGCCTGCACCGGCGCTACGGGGCAGCCGCCCGCGACGGCCTGCGGGAGTTCCTGTCCGTGGTTGAGCGGCTGTACGTGGACGCCGCCCGGGTCTACCTGCGCATCCACACGACCACCCGCCGCCCAGCCCGGGCCCCCAGCCTCCGCTGCGCGGTCATCCAGGTCATGGATCCCCACCTCAACTGCATACCCAGCCTCCACGTCGCCATCGTGTTCGCGGCCTGGGACTGCGCCCGTTCGGTGGCCGCGGCCATGGGGGACGCGGACAGCCCGCGGACCGCGGCCTGGCTGGACGGCCTGTACCGGCACGCGCACCGCATCACGGAATCCACCATGCTGATGAAGCAGCACTCGGTGAACTGCGTCGGCGCCTCGCTGTGGTACCTGTCCGCCACCCGGCCCGGCTTCGACGCGGCCCGATGCGACCGCGTCATCGACGAGCTGTTCACCGTGGAGGGCAGGGAAGTCCAGGTGAAGGAGGAGGCCAGGGCGGCCGTCCGCGCCGCCAGGGACCTCCTGGAGTCGGACAGCCGCGCCGGCCGGCCCGGCGAGTCCTGGCTGGGTCCGCTCCTGCGCTTCGTGGAGTCCTTCCCCCGGCGCCTCGCACGCCGAGGCGAGTCTTCAGTTGCCGCCTTCGACGCCCGCTCCCGGGAGGGCGGCTTTCTCCGGACCGGCTCCGGATCGCGTGCGGCCGTACAGCTTCCCGAACACGTCCACCACCGTGAAGAACAGGACCAGGATGACCGGCCCCAGGAGCAGTCCGTCGAAGCCGAACAGCCTGATGCCGCCGATGATGGACACGAAGATCAGGAGCGGATGCAGCTTGATCCTGGCGTGCAGGAGGAAGGGCCTGATGAAGTTGTCCAGGCTGGATATGAGCAGCGCCGAGAGGACGGACAGCAGCGCGGCGTCCAGGACGGTTCCCGTGGCCAGGCGCATCAGGCTGACGGGCAGCCAGACCAGGGCCGCTCCCACCACGGGGATGAAGCTGGCCATGGCGCAGAGCAGGGCCAGGGGTATTGGGGCGGGGACCTTCATGACGCTGAACACCAGGAAGGCCATGAAGCCCTGGAACAGCGCCACCAGCACGTAGCCCAGGAACAGCTCCCGGCTGGTGTCCCTGAACTTGGCGACGAACAGCGCCGTGTACTCGTTCCGCAGCGGCATCGCGTCGATGAAGACCCCGAGCAGCTCGTTGCCGTCCAGGAACAGGAAGAACATCACGAACAGGAAGAAGGCCATGGTCACGCCGAAGCCGGCCAGGTTTCCCAGGAGCGTCGCGGTGAGCGACACCAGCCGTTCCCCGTACGTGGCGGCCAGGGCTGCCAGCTCCCCGGGCACGTCCATGGATCCCAGGTCGATGGCCCCTCCAGAGAGGCGCGCGAGCTCGGAGCCGAACCGGGCGAAACCCTCGCCGTGGAGGAGGGTGGCCGCCTTGTCAACGATGCCGGTGAACACCCCCAGGAGCTCGGAGAGCTGCCCGGCGAACGCCACCCCCAGGAAGGCGAGCGGCAGCGTCACCAGGAGGAGCGAGCCCAGCGAGAACAGGGCGGCGTGGAGGGAACGGAGGCGCCGGGGCCGCTCGCCGCCGTCCTTCCGGAGCGTCGCGCGCCGGTAGAGGGGCTGGAGCAGGCCATAGAGGAGGCTCGCCCAGAGGAACACGGAGAAGAAGGGCCTGAACAAAAGGGCCACCAGGATGAAGAGACCGGCGAACAGGCCCAGGAAGACCATTCGCTGGACCATCTTCCCCTCCGAATGACTGCTTTCCATGTTGCCTCCACCGACTGGATCCCGCGCGCCGGGGCCGTTGACCTCGGGCGGCATCAATTATTACTATCCTTCCATGATAACCCCCGACCAGCTCCGCCGGAAGTACCTTGATTTCTTCAAGAGCAAGAATCACGCCGTGATAAGCGGCAAGTCGCTCATACCCGAGAACGATCCCACCGTCCTCTTCACCACCGCCGGCATGCATCCCCTGGTGCCCTACCTCCTGGGCGAGCCGCACCCGGCCGGCGCCCGCCTGGTGGACTACCAGAAGTGCGTGCGCACCGGCGACATCGACGAGGTGGGCGACCCCAGCCACCTGACCTGCTTCGAGATGCTCGGCAACTGGTCCCTGGGCGACTACTTCAAGAAGGAATCCATCGCCTACTCGTGGGAGTTCCTGACCAGCCCCGCCTGGCTGGGCCTGGACCCGCGCAGGCTGTCCGTCACCGTCTTCAAGGGCGACGAGAACGCCCCCCGGGACGACGAGTCCGCCGCCCACTGGAAGGCCCAGGGCGTCCCCGAGGACCGCATCGCCTACCTGCCCGCGTCCGACAACTGGTGGGCGGCCGGCCCCACCGGCCCCTGCGGCCCCGACACCGAGATCTTCTACTGGACCGCCGACGGCCTTCCGCCCCCCGGCTCCAACAAGGGCACCGACTCCGCCAACTGGATGGAGATCTGGAACAACGTCTTCATGGAATACAACCGCGTCGACGAGAAGACCCTGGTCAAGCTGCCCAAGCAGAACGTGGACACCGGCATGGGCCTGGAGCGCACCATCGCCGTGCTCAACGGCAAGAGCTCCGTCTACCTGACCGAGAGCTTCCAGCCCATCATCGCCGCCATCGAGGCCGTCTCGGGCTACCGTTACGGCGGCGACCCGGCCAAGGACTCGTCGGTGCGCATCATCGCGGATCACGTGCGCTCCTCCACCATGATCCTGGGCGACCACAAGGGCGTGTCCCCGGGCAACGTGGGCGCCGGCTACGTGCTCCGCCGCCTCATCCGCCGCGCGGTGCGCCACGGCAAGAAGCTCGGCGTCGAGGGCAGCTTCCTCGGGAAGCCCGCGGCGGTCGTCGTCGACCTCCTGTCCGGGGCCTACCCGGAGCTGTCCGACAACCGCGAGCGCGTCATGTCGGAACTCCTGCGCGAGGAGGAGAAGTTCCTGGAGACCCTCCAGAAGGGCGAGCACGAATTCGAGAAGATGCTCCCGAACCTCCTCAAGAACCCGCAGAAGATCATGTCCGGACGACTGGCCTTCAAGCTGTACGACACCTACGGCTTCCCCATCGAGCTGACCCTGGAGCTGGCCGCCGAGAACGGCATGACCGTCAACCGCGAGGAGTTCGACGAGGCCTTCAGGAAGCACCAGGAGCTGTCCCGCGCCGGCGCGGAGGGCACCTTCAAGGGCGGGCTGGCCGACCAGTCCGAGGCGACCACCAGGTACCACACGGCCACGCACCTCTTGCACAAGGCCCTGCGCATGGTCCTTGGCGACCACGTGGCCCAGAAGGGCTCCAACATCACCGCGGAGCGCCTGCGCTTCGACTTCAGCCATCCGGCCCCCATGACGCCGGAGGAGGTGCAGCGGGTGCAGGACATCGTCAACGAGCAGATCGGGCGCGACCTGCCGGTGACCATGGCCGTCATGCCCCTGGAAGAAGCCAAGTCCTCCGGCGCCATGGCCCTGTTCGGCGAGAAGTACGAGGCCATGGTCAAGGTGTACACCATGGGCGACTTCAGCAAGGAAGTCTGCGGCGGCCCCCACGTGGAGCGCACCGGCCTTCTCGGGAAATTCGTCATCCAGAAGGAGCAGAGCTCCAGCGCCGGCGTCCGCCGCATCCGCGCCGTTTTGGAATAAACAGAAAAATTGAACCACAGAGGCACAGAGACACAGAGACGTGCGAAACGGAAGAGGAGGCTTCTTGGCAGCCTTCCTTCCGCCATACCTCTCCTCTGTGGCTCTGTGCCTCTGTGCTTGCCTTTTGTACGTGAAAAGTAAACGCATGGATTACTGTCCGTTCTATTGCGAAGAGAACGTCTGGCGACTCTTGTCGGGGCGTGAGTACCCGGGCGGGCGCGCCTGGGCTCTTTTCGTGTTCGGGCGCGACGGGCGCGCGGCGGTCTTCAACCAGAGGGCCGGGCACGGGCCCTTCGGCCTGGTCCTGTGGGACTACCACGCCGTCGCGCTGGTCGACGGCGGCCGGGACGGGCCGCGCGTGCTGGATTTCGACAGCTCCCTGGGCTTCGACAGCCCGGCGGCCGGCTGGCTGCGCCGCTCGCTCCTGCCTCCCGCGGATTTCCCCCCGGAGGCCCTCGAGTCCATAGCCGGCTGCGAGCCGCTGGTCCGCCTCCTGCCCGGCGCGGAATTCGTCCGCCGCTTCCGCAGCGACCGCTCCCACATGCGCGCCCCCGACGGTTCCTGGCTCCAGCCACCGCCTCCCTGGCCGCATCCGGGTTCCGGGCGGGAACCGGGGCCGGACGGCGACTGGGAGCTGGGCCGCCTGATCGATCCGCGGTGGACAGGGCCCGCGGAGCCCGTGGGCGCCGGACGCTTCCTGTCCATCCTGGAAGTCGGCCGAACGACGCAGCCCGCCTGAGCCCCGGAAGAGCGGCGCCTCACTGCTGGATGGCGACCGCCGTCAAGGCCTGGCCCGCCTCCAGGAGGAGCCTGGCCGAGGCGGTGTTCGCGCCCGAGACGGGCGGGAGCGTGAAATAGATGTTGCTCATCGCCGGGCTCGTCCCGCCGTCCGGCAGCCCCGCCCAGACGTACAGGCCCGTCGACCCGGTGCCGGTTTCCTTGTACCTGCCCAGGTCTATCGGCCCGAGCCGGTACGATCCGGCGTCCAGCGCCCCTCCGGTGTTGTAGCGGAAGGGTTCCGTCATCGCGGGGCCGGGGACGGAGGATGCCAGGCAGGCCACGCCCCACTGGGCCAGGAGGGATGCGGCCGTCTCCAGCCTGGTCCCCCCGGAGACCGTCTCCAGGGCGTCGATCACCGCCTGGATGCCCACCCCGTCGTTGCGGACTATCTCCCCGAACAGCAGGTGCCCGTCCCCGTTCCGCGCCAGCCAGGCCCCGAAGGCGTAGACCTGCGAGTAGTTCTCGTAGGAGCCGACCCAGCGGGTGAGGGAGTACTCCGGCCAGTACGCGAAGAGGGGCAGCCGCCCGTCCACGGTGTCCTGGGCGGCGACGGTCGCGACGTCTTCCCAGCCGCGCGGGCCCATGATTCCCAGCCGGTCGGCCACGAAGTCCTCCGCGGCTGCCGAGCACATCTCGTCCAGCCAGGTGTCGGCACGGGACCACGCGCCGGCGAGCACGTCCTTGTTGTAGAAGTGGATCATGTGCTGGAACTCGTGGGCGAGGGTGGCGTACACCTCCTCCGGCCAGAAGTCGTCGTCCTCCCACAGCCCGTTCGCGCCGCCGGCCGGGTTGGCGTACATGTACGAGTCCACGAAGAACATGATGCGTTCATTGGAATGGGGGAAGTCCTCCGCGTCATTCTCGAAATTGTTCTCGCTGGAGAAATAGCCGACTATGCCGCCGTTCGGCGCCTGGTCGCCGTCTATGTCCCCGAGCACGATGTAGAGTTCCTTGGTGAACGGTATCGCGTTGGAGTAGCCCGTCGTGCCCCACTCGGCGCCGAATATCCCCGATACCCAGCCCCTGATGTCGTCGTCCGCGCCGGGGGCCAGGAAACGGCCGGCCAGCGCGTCGACCATGGCCTGGGTGATGCCCGCGCCCTGGACGTCCCAGTCGGCGTCGGCCACGTAGACGTAGAGCGTGCGGTCGTCCGCGCCGGCGACCGTGAGCCTGCAGGTGGCCGGCGTCAGCGCATAGGCCTGCTGGTCCCAGTCGCTGACCATCCAGAACGAGCGCGGAGTCCCGCCGTACGGGGCGGGGGGCAGGTCCGCGCCCGTGAGCTCCCGCGACGCCGGGCGCTCCGTGAGCGCTCCAGGATCCAGGGGAGGCGCCCCGGGCAGGCCTCGGACGGCCCCGGGACCCGGCGGCGGCGGCAGCGCGCGCGACGGGATAGCCCCGGCGGACCGCGCGTCGGCGGACAGGTCGGAGACGGTGAAATCGGCGCCCGTCGCGTTGGATATGAAAAAGCGGAGCGCGGTGCCGGCCGGGGCGACCAGGGAGATCTCCAGGTACTCGGCCACGGCCGCGGCATGGGTGTAGACGCTCGCGCCGGAGGCGCCTGCCGCGGAGAAGTCCCCCGCCGCCACGGCGATGACCCTGTCCACCGGCAGCGCGGCGTCCGTCGTCCGCCGGCACGCCGCCAGCGACAGTGCCGCGAGCGCGGCAGCCGCCATGATCCGTCCCCGTGCTCCCACCATGCCTCCCGCGGTCCGGTTCCCGTCCCGGATCGTCTACCCATACTATGCCGCAGCGGTTGCGGGGCAACAAGCGGCGGGATCCGGCCTCCGCCCGGCTTTACAAAGCGCGCGCGCCGGTCGATACTTGGCGGATGCTCGTCCCGGACAAGGTCCTCGTGGATTACTCAAGCCCGTTCCCGGAACTATGCGAGCGACTGCTCGAGTCGGCCGGCCTGTCCGTCCAGCGGCTGGACTCCGGGTGGCCGGGCGGCATGACCCTGGTGCGCTGGCTCGACGCGTCGACCGCGCCGCTCTTCGCGACCAGGCGGGCCACCGCGGGGCCGGTGATGGCCATCGTGGACGCGCAGTCCCTGCGGGCGGACGACATAGCGCTGGCGGCGGGCTCCGCCCACTCGTACTCCCTGTCCATCGACCCGCCCGAGGTGCTCAGGGCCACCCTCCTCTCCGGCTTCCGTCGCTGGGACACGGACCGCCGCCTGGAGGAGAGCGAGAGCCGCTTCCGCTTCATCGCGGAGAACGCGGGCGACGTGATCTGGACCTGGAACATGCGCACCAGGCGCTACGAGTTCATCAGCCCATCCATCAAGCAGCTGCGCGGCCTGGGCGTCGCCGAGGCCCTGGCCGAGCCCATGGAGCGCTCGATGCGGCCGGAATCCTTCAACAAGTCGATGGCCCAGCTGGCCCAGGGCCTGGTGGAGTACCGCCGCACCGGCAGCTTCACGCCGCTCACCGACGTCTACGAGCAGCCGCACGCGGACGGCACCGTCAGGCACGTGGAGATCACCACCACCTTCCTGCTCGACGCGGACGGCGAACCCGAGAAGCTCCTGGGCGTCTCCCGGGACGCGACCGAGCGCGTGTCGGCCGAACGCGCCCTCAAGGCCGCCCTGGAGGAGCGCGACACGCTGCTCAAGGAGCTGGGCCACCGCATCAAGAACACCCTGGCCATGACCGGCAGCCTCCTGTCGCTCGCGCAGGGGATGGTCCGCGATCCGGACGACGCCACGCTCTTCGAGGAATCGAGGGCCCGCGTGCAGGCCATGGCGGTGCTCTACGACCGGCTCCTGCACTCGCGCTCGCAATCCAGCATAGGGCTGGGCGACTACCTGGGGGACCTCTGCTCCGCCCTCGCGGATGCGTACGCGCACGCGGACGGGCTGTCCCTGGTCATGGACGTGACCGGCGTGGAGGTGGATTCGCGGCGGGCGGTGTCCCTGGGCCTGGCCGTCAACGAGGCCGTCACCAACGCCCTCAAGTACGCCGCGGTGCCGGGGCGGCCCCTCACGCTGCGCATCGCCAGCTCCAGGCGCCACGGCGGGGAGAGCTTCGACCTGTCCATAGCGGACGACGGGGCCGGGCTGCCGGCCGGGTTCGACCCCGCGGCGGGCGGCGGGCTGGGCTTCCTGCTCATCCGCTCGCTGGCCGAGCAGCTGGGCGCCGGGCTGGAGGTCCGTTCCGCCCCCGGCCAGGGGACGGAGCTCAGGATCGGGCCGATAAGCGCCTGAGCGCCTGGATGGCCAGCCGGCCGTCCTCCTTGACCAGGCGCAGGTACAGCCTGCCCGCCGCTTCCGCGCCCGTCCACCAGGCTTCCCTCGCGAACCACTCGACCATCTCCTCCACGTCGGCGGGGACGGGGCCGTCCGGTCCGCCCCGGGCCTGGCAGAAGATCCAGGAGCCGGCGTCCAGGTTCGCGCCGTCCGGGCCGGGCGACGGGTCGAGGGCGCCCCGGAAAGCGGGCGGGGGGAGGGGCCGGACCGCCCGGGGGCCGTCGGGGTCTTGCGCGACCGCGTCGTCCCATTCCCAGGCCATGAGGAATTCCGACCCGTCGGCGGAGGCCGCGGCCGCGGTCAGGGCGTCGGCGAGCGGCGCTTCGCGGACGGCTTCCCCGGTCCGGCGAAAGCCCAAGGTCGTTCCCAGGTTCAGGTTGTACAATTGCATGCGCGCATTATGGCTTTCCGGCGGCTTCGCGTGAAGGGGAGCCCCGGCGGGCCGGCCGTTCTTGTACGCGCCTCCGGGAGCGTGCTACAGTCGCTTCATATGAACATACTCGACGGCGTGAACGGGCCCGGCGACCTGTCCCGGCTATCCGTCAGCCAGCTGCATCGGCTCGCCGAGGAGATCCGCGGCCTCATCGTCGAGGTGGTGGAGAGGAACGGCGGACACCTGGCCTCCAACCTGGGGGTGGTGGAGCTGACCATCGCCCTGCACCGCGTCTTCCGCACGCCGGTGGACTCCATAGTCTGGGACGTCGGGCACCAGTGCTACGCGCACAAGATCCTGACCGGCAGGCGCGATGCCTTCCGCACCATCCGGCGCTCCGGCGGCCTGTCGGGCTTTCCCAAGCGCTCGGAGAGTCCGCACGACGCCTTCGACGCGGGGCATGCCACCACCTCCATGTCCGCGGCCCTGGGCATCCTGGCCGGCAACCGGGCGCTGGGCAAGGGCGGCTCGGTCATCGCGGTGATCGGCGACGGCGCCCTGACCGGCGGCATGGCCTACGAGGCCATGAGCCACGCCGGCCAGCTGGGCCTGCCGCTCATCGTCGTGCTCAACGACAACTCCATGTCCATATCCGCCAACGTGGGGGCCGTCTCGCGCTACCTGTCCCGTCTGTCCGCCACGGTGCGCTACCAGAAATTCCGCCGGGCCGTGGACCGGGGCATACTGATGGTGCCGCTGTTCGGCACGCGCCTGCTCAACCTGGTGGTCCGCGCCAAGCGCTCGGTCAAGGCCCTCTTCTTCAAGGAAGGCCTGTTCGCGGAGCTCGGCTTCGAGTACGCCGGTCCCATCGACGGGCACAACATCGCGCAGCTCTGCGAGGTGCTGTCGGAGGCGCGGGACATACGCAAGCCCGTGGTGGTGCACGTGGTCACCAAGAAGGGCAAGGGGCACGACGAGGCCGAGGAGGATCCGGCGTCCTGGCATGGGGTGGCGGCAGCCCCCGCGGCCGCTGAGGTCCGCCCGGCGAGCTCCTGCGAGGAGCGCACGGCTCCCGCCCTGCCTCCGGCCGCCACCTTCACCGAGGCCTTCGGCTCGGCCCTCGCCGACGAGGCGGCGCTGGACGGGCGCATCGTCGCCATAACGGCGGCCATGGCCAAGGGCACGGGGCTCTCCCGTTTC
>JAKLIU010000057.1 GCA_022709445.1 Spirochaetota bacterium
CAGCTGGCCAGCTCGGGGCCCTTGGGGTCCTGGCCGTACTTGTGGTTCTTGGTGGGCAGGAGGTCGTAGTCGTTCATGACCTCCATCAGGTGCGCGGTGCCCTGCTTGCGCATCTTGCACTGCTTGTCGTCGTTGACCACGATCTCGCGGTGCAGCTTGAGGCCGATGCGCTGGACGGCGGCCGGGTCGGCCGCGTCGTTCAGGTTCTGCTTGACGCCTGAGAAGCGGCACACCACCGCGAGTATCTTCTTGTCGCGCAGGACGTGGCCGATGCCGCCGCGGCCTGCCTGCTTGACGCGTATGCCCTGGCGGCGCTTGTCGTACAGGCTGAAGTTGAGCACGCTCATGGGCGAGTGGTCGGCGCCGCGGCCGGCGGACACCACGGACACGGCCTGCAGTTCCGCCGGATCGGCGGACGCCGCGAAGGCGTGGGTCAGCTCCTCGGCCAGGAGGTGAGTGTCTTTCTGGAGGCCCGCGGGCGCCTCGTAGAAGCGCACGATGCCGGCGTTGGAGTCGATGAAGATGATGGTCTCGCGCTCGGCCTTGCCCTGGATCTCCAGGGCGTCCCAGCCGCCGAACTTGAGGTAGGGGCCGAAGTAGCCGCCCACGTTGGAGTCGATGGGCACGCCGGTCATGGGCGACAGGGACACCACGAGACTCTTGCCGGAGCCCGGATAGTTGGTGTTGCCGCAGATGGGGCCCATGGCGATGACGATCTCGTTGTCCGGGTCGTTCCACTTGGTGGCGGGTTTGGTGCCGTCCCAGAGCAGCTTGAGGCCGAAGCCCTTGCCGCCTATGAATCGATTCTTCATGTCCTCGGAGACGGGTTTTTCCCTGGATTCGCGGGTGCCCACGTTCACGTAGAGCGTGCGCATGGCGTAGCCGCGGCTGATGGCCTTGGGCTCGAATTTCGCCTCGGACAGGAGCTTGAAGTCTTTCAGCGAGAGGTTCACGTTGGCTACGCTCATTTTGCGGCCTCCTTGGCGACGGCGGCGGCTGCCTCGAAGGGGAAGCGCGAGGCCGGGCTGTCCTCTTTCTGCGCTATCTCCAGGGCTTCCTTGGGGCAGGTCTTCACGCAGGCGCCGCAGGCGACGCACTTGAAGGGCGTGGACTCGCCGGGGAAGAAGCGCATGGCCTCGATGGGGCAGACCGCGACGCAGGCCAGGCAGCCGACGCAGAGCTTCTTGTTGATCATGACGACGCCCTGGGCGGTCACGGTGATGGCCTGGGTGGGGCACTCGGCCACGCACTTGCGGCATTCCTGGTCGCAGGCGATCAGGTGGAACTTCCCGCCGCCCAAGCCGTTCACCTGGATGCGGGACTTGGCCGGGTTGTTCTCCTTGGCGTAGGTCAGGGAGCAGGTGGCGGTGCAGTTCAGGCAGCCGACGCACTTGTCGTCGTGCAGCTTGAGGTACTTGATCATGGTAGCGGGCCTCCTTTTAGGTCCGATATCGAACGGCCATGCCGGCGCCGGTGGATGTGTGTCTGGGGTGTTTGGGCGTTCGTGCGGCTCGCACAGTATACGGGGACGGCCGGTTTTCCGCAACCTCAGTCGGGGATGGACACGGTGACCACGGTGCCGCCCGACGGACCCGGGCCGCGTTCCAGGCGGCCGCCGGTCTGGGCCACCAGCCCCTCGACCAGCATGGTCCCGATGCCCGTGCCCCGCCCCGGCCAGTTCCCGGGGCCGATCCCGTCGTCGGCCACGGCCAGGATCCAGCCGTCCGCGCCGCGCTCCAGCGAAACG
The DNA here is from genome assembly GCA_022709445.1 of Spirochaetota bacterium. Taxonomy (GTDB): domain Bacteria; phylum Spirochaetota; class Spirochaetia; order Treponematales; family UBA12059; genus JAKLIU01. Next base: position 1,748 of record JAKLIU010000057.1, read on the forward strand.
GTCACGCTTCCCGGCGTGCCCGCCGGGAAGGCGTGCTTGATGGCGTTGGTGACCAGCTCGTTGACCACGAGGCCCGTGGGTATGGCCTTGTCCAGGGGCATCATGCTGTCCGGCTTGACCAGCGACTCGATGCGCATGCAGCTCGCCGCCGCCCGTCCCGTCCTCAGCGTGTCGCAGATGCGTTCCAGGTAACCGGACATGTCCAGCTCCACGAACGAGCCGGTCTGGTAGACTTCTTCATGCACCAGGGCCATGGCCTGGATGCGCTCCTGGCACTCCTCGAAGGCCCGCAGGGATTCCTCGTCCTCCAGGCTGCCGGCCCGCAGGGAAAGGATGCTCGAGACGATCTGCAGGTTGTTCTTGACGCGGTGGTGGACTTCCTTGAGCAGGACCTCCTTCTCGCGGAGGCTGCCCGCCAGGGCGCCGAAGCTCTCGTCAAGCCGGCCCTTCATGGCCATGAACGAACGGGCCAGCCGGCCGAGCTCGTTGTGCCTGCCGGTCAGCCGGCACAGGTCCCCCGATACCTCGCCCCCCGGCTCGAAGGCGTCCGCGCCTTCCACCAGGATGCGCAGGGGCTTGGTCACGTAGCTGACGATCATCCAGCCGGTGACCAGCGAGAGCAGGAGGAAGACCGCCAGGATGCCCAGGGTGCGCCGGTCGGTCCCGGCCAGGCGCTCCATGAAAGCCGATTCCCTCAGGGCGGTCACCACGTTCCAGGACAGCCCGCGTCCGTCCCGGTAGGAGACGCGCCTGCCCAGGTAGCGTTCCCCGGACAGGTTGAACGAGAAGTCCTCGGGCACGTCCGGGATGGGGGCGGGGTTCGCGGCGCCGGGCAGTCCCGCCGCGATCGCCGCGGCCGAGAGCAGGGCGTCCGGGTGGGCCGAGGCGAACAGCCGCCTGCCTTCGGCCGACATGAGTGCGTCCGGGCCGCTCGAGCTGGCCAGGATCCGTCCCGTCGAGTCGGTGATGAAGAATATGCCCCGCGAAGCCTCGCGGAAGCGGGAGAGCCTGTCGGAAAAGGAGCCCAGGGTAAGGGTCGCGGTGGTGACGCCCACGAGACGGCCAGCCGCGTCGCGGGCTGGCGCGGCGGCCGCCATGGCCAGGTCCGCGTTGGAGTAGAGGGCGTAGGGCTCGGTCCAGGCGTAGTCGTATCCTGCGGCGCCGGTCGAGTACCAGGGGCGCTGCCTGGGGTCGTAGCCCGGCCTGCTTTCGGAGACGGGCAGGATGGAGCCATCGAGGGCGACGGGGTGAAACTGCAGTGCCCCGCCGGTGGAGGCCCCGGCCCTGCCCACGCGCAGCTTGCCGTCGGCGGTGCGCTGGGCTTCCCAGTATTCGCCTTCCGCCGTGCCCACCGAGAAGATGCCCACGTTGTCGCTGAGGGACAGCTGGCGCAGGAACAGCCGCATCACCACCGCCTCGTCGAGCCCGGACGGCGGGGACAGGGCGAAGAGGGCAGCGTTGGACGCGGCCACCCGGCTGGCTTCCTCGATCCTGCCGATGCCTTCCGCGGTCACCCGTTCGGAAACCTCGTTGACCACCGAGGCGACGGCGTAGCGGACCGCGTCCCTCGAGCCGGCCAGGTACACCAGCCAGAACATGGCGAAGGCCGCCAGGATGATGAGGAAGAAGGGCAGTATGATCACGCGCTTGAGCATCCCGCCGGTTCCGGGGAAACCTTTTGCCATGTCCCGATGATAAACTCGAATCCCGAAAAAAACAGCCCGTTCCCCGCGGACGGGGAACGGGCCGATTCAGCGCCCGGCGCGGGCCGGTCAGGGCGCGGCTTCCACCAGCGCGGCGCGCACCAGCCTGGCGTCGGGACCCAGCGCCGCCCTGAGACCGGCGAGCGCGTCGTCGAACTCATCCACGCGGGAAAGCGAGACCGGCGTGAAATATTCGTCGGAATAGGCGAAGACGAAGGTGCCGAGATAGACGTACTGCGCGCCTTCCGGCACGGTGAACTCCAGGTTCACGGGGAGCGTGATGCTGAAGTAGCCGTTGTCCAGGATGTACACGCGGAGCTCGGGGAACGAGAACGCGCGGTCCTTCGGCAGCCTCATCGTGATGTAGCCGAACCGGTTCAGGCGCCCGACGGGGCTGGCGAGCCCTCCCCAGGCGGAGCCCTTGGCGGAGAGCGACAGGTACGCGGTCGTCGCGGGAACCGTGTCTTGGCGTGCATCCGAGTACTGCGCGAAGAAGGCTTCGGGGATGGCCGGCTGCACCCGCACCTTGGCCACGAAGACCACCTCGTTGGCCTTTGGACGCACGGGTGTTTCTTGGGCCGCCGCGGGGAGCGCGATGGCGAGCGAGAGGAACAGGGCAGCTGCTATGGTGCGCTTCATGGTTCGAGTTCCTTGATCCTTGCCTTGATGATGGGTTCCCACTCGGTTTTCGCGAACTGCGGCAGGAGGGCCTCCAGCGCGGCGAGCTCGTACCCGTCGTCCGGGAAGGGGTGGATGCCCCAGGCCGAGTAGTCGTCCTCTCCGGCCCAGGCCCGGGGTCCCGCGCTCCAGGCGAAGGCCCCCAGGTACATGAGTCCCGGCTTCTCCAGCCTGGGATCCCATGCGTTCCTGCCCATCACGCCCTGCTGGTAGACGGTCGTGGAATTGGTCCCGGCTTCCAGGAAGCTGAGCAGCTTCCAGGACGTGCCGGCGGGCAGGGGCGGCAGGAAGAAACTGCCGTCGTATTTGGGGTGGATGGCGTATTCCAGGCCTGGTTCCGCGTCCGGATCCAACTGGATGTAGCGCGGGTATTGCATCGGCCGTTTCCCGAACACGTTGTGGAACCCCAGGTAGCCGTACACCAGCGTGTGGGTCCCCGGCGAGCCGATCTCGCCCTTGGGCATGGTGCTCGGCCCGATGGATACGCAGGAACCCAGTATGGTCAGCGATAGCGCCGCGATGGCGAGCGTGGCGGCGAGGGATCTTCCGTGCATGCAGACTCCTTTCAAGCGGTCGGGGCGGCGCCCGCATGGGCGGCGCCCCGGATATCAATACAGTCCGAAGGTCAGGTACAGTGCGACGAGCTCGTTGCTGGGTTTCTCGCCGGTGCCGAAGTCCATGGGAGCCCGGCTCATGTGCTGGTATTCGATGCTCACGGTCGTGAACGGTTCCCGGAAGGTCAGCGCCAGGCCGCCGCCCAGGGTAGCCACCCCGCCCGCGAAGGAGCTGCCATCGAGCCCGAAGGGCAGGCTGATGCCGGCGGTGGCCCGCGCGTACGGCGCGAGGTAGACTTCCCCCAGGAACAGCGGGAGCTGCAGCGTCACGCCGGCCCGCATGACCACGATGGCCATCCTGGCCGCGTCGCCCGTCCACTCGTCCACGTTGTCGAAGGCGCCGCCGGAGGCCTCCACCGTCCACATGAGCAGGTCGGAGGACAGGAGGCTCCCCGTCACGCCCAGGCTTCCCAGCACCAGTCCGTCCCCGCCGAGTTCCACGACGGCCCCGGCGATGAAGCCGAACTCGTAGGGGCTGGCGATCCCGAGGGCGCTCCGCTCCGCCTGCCCGGTCCCGTCCGGGGCAGTCTCGGGGAGGAGGGGGAAGGAGGCAAGCCTCCAGTAGCCGTGTTCCAGGATCCAGGAGGTCCGGAACCGGGTGCCTCCCATCGACAGGCTCACCGATCCCTCGCCGTCCTCGGCGGATTCCACGTCCACGAAGCCGAGCGGGTCTCCCCCGGCGGAGGCGGAGGCCTCCGCGATGGCCCAGGCGACGGCCAGACGGAGCCCGTCTATGGGAGATACCCCGACGAAGGTCTCGATGATCCCGTCGCGGATGCGGGTCGGCGCGCCGGCCAGCGCTTCCTTGAGGCAGGATTCCCCGATCCGGGAAACGAGCTCGTAGGAGATGAAGCGGGCCAGCTTCCGGTACGCGTCCTCGGCGGCTCGCGCGTTCCCGGCCATGGACCGGGCCCGTTCGCCCAGTTCCGACCGTGCGTCCGTGTCCGCCGGATCCAGGCTCTCCGAAAGGAAGCGCGCGACCAGGGCGGACGGGATGGCGAAGTTGACGTCCTGCCTGTCGCTGACCTTCCAGGTGTTGACGCCGACGACCGCGTAGCCCGAGGTGCCGGAGCGGTCCGCGACGAGGAGTGGGCCGCCCGAGCTGCCCGCGTCTATGGGCGCCGAGTGCTGGATGAGTTCCGCGCCGGACGGCTCGGAGAGCTCCGGAACGAGGGCCCTGTTGTTGGTCACGCTGCCCTTGGCGAACTGCCAGAGGGGCCTGGACATCAGTCCGGGAAATCCCGCGCTCCAGACGTCCGTCCCGTCGGCCGGCAGGTCCGGGGCAAGCGATATGGCGGTCTTGTAGGGCCTGGCGCCCGACGGGAACCCGATCAGGGCCAGGTCCAGGTCCTCGGAGACCGCGATGACGGGGCAGTCGCGGTAGACGGACGACGAGCGGTCGTCCATCTCGAATTCCAGGGTGACGCTCTCGGCATGGGCGACCACGTGCCTGTTGGTGATCACGTAGTTGGTCCCGTCGGCCGGATCCACCCAGACGAACCCGGAGCCGAAGCCGCCCTCCGCCCAGGCCTTGAGGTAGTCCGATGCGTCCCGGTAGCCCTCGTCGGACAGTGACGAGGCGAGGTCCAGGATGAAGTCCCTGGTGCCCTGGTGCGGCACGGGGCGAACGATGGCCACCAGGGAGCGCACCTGGGCTTCCGTGACGGAAAGGCCCGCAAGGCAGAGTGCGGCGAGTGCGAAAAACTTTTTCATGGCATGTCCAACGATCGCGGGATGGGTCGGGTGAAGCGACGGGTGACTGTACTTGATGCCCTGAAGGGCGGCAAGCCCGCCTTACCCGAACCCGGACGGCATGGTAGGATCGCGCCATGGACGGAACGGTGGACAGGGAGAGCCTGAGGGCCCGGCTGCGCGACGCGCGGGTGGGCATCGCGGGGGCCGGCGGGCTCGGCTCCAACTGCGCTGCGGCCCTCGCGCGCTCCGGGGTGGGCACGCTGGTCGTGGCGGATTTCGACACGGTGAGCGAGGGCAACCTGGACAGGCAGTTCTACTTCCTGGACCAGGTGGGTCGGCCCAAGGTGGAGGCCCTGGCCGAGAACCTGGCGCGCATCGACCCGACGGTCAGCGTGCTGCCCGTCATCGCCCGGCTGGACGCGGACCTCGCTGTGGAGCTGTACTCCGGCTGCGACCTGGTGATCGAGGCCTTCGACGACGCCGGGGCAAAGGCCATGCTCATCGAGGCGATGGGCACCCGCCTGCCCGCGATTCCGCTGGTGGCCGCCTCCGGTCTGGCCGGCTGGGGGGCTTCCGGTGAGATGCGCGTGCGGCGGCTGGGCAACCTGGTCCTGGTGGGCGACGAGTCGCGGGAGGCCTGCGGGAACCTGCCGCCCATGGCGCCGCGGGTCGGGATCGCCGCGGCCATGCAGGCCAACGAGGCCCTGGCCATACTGCTGGGTCCCATGGACGGAGGGCAGGCATGACCATCACGCTCAACGGCGAGAGCGCCGAACTTGCCGGCCGGGAGGCCGCCGTGCGCGCGGTGCTGGCCTCAAAGGGCTGGAGCTTCCCGCTCATCATCGTGAAGGTGAACGGGAACCTGGTGCGGCGCGAGGACTGGGACGCGTTCACCGTGCGCGACGGCGACTCGATGGAGGCCATCCACCTGGTCTCGGGCGGCTGACCCCGGCCGGCTCAGCCCAGCAGGAAGCGCGAGAAGAGCTCGGTCCTGCCTATCGCCGTGGCTATGTGCGGGCAGATGGCGTTCAGTGCGAATTCGTCCTCCCGGGTGATGGGTTCGTCCGGCGAGTAGGACTGGACGATCACCATGCCGATGATCCGCCCCTGCAGGACCAGCGGCGCGCCGAGCCAGAACGCCGGCACGGGCCCGCCCGCGAGCCTGGCATCGGGCGGCAGGGGAGTCCGCCCGTCCTCGAAGATGAACGAACGCCCGTGGCGCGTGTAGATCCAGCCCGAGAGCCCGTCTTCCAGGGGCCAGCTGGTCACCGGACCGGTCCAGTGCTCGTCGCGCCCGTACTCGGAGCGGAACACGCCCGCGGACTCGTCCACCCGCGCGAAAACCAGGTTCCTGGCCGAGGCCGGGATCACGCCGGCCACCACCTCGTGTATCCTCCGGTACAGCTCCTCGGCGTCGACGGTCTCCTCCACCAGGGCGGCTATCCGGTAGGCGGCCAGCTCCCGCTCCAGGGTGGCCCGCTGTATCGCCAGCGACAGCCCGTCCGCGGCGAACGACAGGAAGGCCAGGTCTCCGTCCGAGTAGGACGTCCCCGGGGCGTAGGTCTGCACCGCCAGCACGCCGGACACCCGGCCCGCGCGGTTGCGCAGCGGGACGCCCAGGTAGTCCGACGGCATGCCCCCGACCAGCTCGACCCCTCCCGGGAACGAACCTCCGGGACCCAGGTGGAACGCCTCCCCCGTGTCCAGGATGTGCCCGGACAGCCCGCGCTTGGGATAGAGTTCCAGGGGGCTCTCCGGTTCGACCTCGTCGACGAAGTACGGGAACCTGAGTCCCTCGCCCTCGCGCACGCAGACGTACATGTTTTCGGCGTGCATCCTGCCGCGCAGTATCCCGTGGCAGCCGAGGAACACGCGGGGAAGGTCGAGCGGTGAATTGATCAGCGACGCGAGCCTGCCGTGGTCGTCCGCGGCCGTCCCGCTCCCGGGGGACCCGGCTCCGGGTTCAGGCACGCGCGTAGGTCTCGAGCACTTCCACCCTGTCGCCCAGGGTGACGCGCACGGGGCAGGTCCGGCCGGCCGCCTCGATCTTCCGCAGGTCCAGGTCGCTGCAGTCGCTGTCGATGCGGTACGCCACGGTGATCCTCTCTATGCGCCTGGGACCGGCGGCCATGTCCTTGCGGAGCTCGAAGGATATGCCGCGGACCGGTATGCCCTTGCCTTCGGCGAACATGGCCATGATCAGGGAGCCGCAGGCCCCGAGCGACGTGGCGCACAGGTCCGTCGGGGAGAAGCTCGACCCGTCCCCGCCGTTGTCCTTGGGGGCGGTCACGAGCAGCGTCGCGCCGGATTCGTGGGTGAGGCGGATGGATGTGGGGCTCAGGGTCGTCCCCGTCATGGTCACGGACATGTCTGTCTCCTCCGGTATGCGTTCCCGGCGGCCGCCTTCAAACCGGTTCGGTCGAGCGCCGCTCGGGGGGAATCCCCATCTCGTCGTAGTACCTGTCCAGGCAGTCGGGGCAGAGGCCGTGGGTGAAGTCGGCCTCGGTCCTCGCGCTTATGTATTCCTCCACCTGGCTCCAGTACCCGGTGTCGTCGCGGACTTTCTTGCAGGACGAGCAGATGGGGATGAGGCCGCGCAGCCTGCGCACGTTTCGCAGCGCTTCTTCCAGCTCCCTGGTGCGCTCCTCCACCTTGCGTTCCAGTCCCTCGTACAGGTCGGCGTTCTCCAGCGCCACGGCCGCCTGGGAGGCGATGACCTCCACGATGCCCAGCCGCTGCGGCGGGAAGCTGTCCAGGACCAGGTCGTTGTGCAACTGCAGCACGCCTATGACCTTGCCCCGGTTCGCCAGCGGCACCAGGGCCTGGGAACCGCCGCCGGGACCGGGGCCGCAGGATGTCCTCAGGGACAGCGCGATATCCTCCAGCATGGCCGGGGTCTCCAGCCTGTTCCGCGCCTCGGGGGAAAAGCTTCCCCTGGCCTTGGCGAACCAGGAAGAGCCGTGCCGCAGCCACACGGCTCCGAAGCGCGCGCCGGTCAGTTCCATGGACAGGTCCAGGAGGCGCTCGATCAGCCGGGAGGCGTTCAGCTCGGCGACCAGCACGTACGATGCCTTGATGAGGGCCTCCGCGTCGACCGCGCGCAAGCCGCCCGCCCCGGAATTGCCCGGCGAGCTTT
>JAKLIU010000058.1 GCA_022709445.1 Spirochaetota bacterium
CGTCGCGACGTGCGCGCCAGGAGGGTCGCGAACAGGGGCTGCACGATCAGCGAGAGCGCGAGCGTCCCCGACCAGACCCACACCAGGTCGTCCGCGCCGCGGTCGATGCCCAGCGCGCGAACCCCGGCCTCGAAGACGGCCGTCACCTCCGAGAGGACTTCCTCCGGATATTCGCTGGGCATGGTGTGCCCGAGTTCCACGAAGAACGGCGAGAAGGTGACGTGGCGGTCGGCCAGGCCGCGGAGGACGATCCGCCCGCCGTCGACCAGCGCGTCGATGCTGAACTCGGGACCGTCCAGGTACTCCTCGATGATGGCAGTGCCCGTGCGGGAGTGGCGTATGGCGTCGTCCCAGGCGGCTGCCAGCTCCTTCCCGTCCCGGGCCAGGCGGCAGCCCCGTGCGCCCATGTTGTCCACCGGCTTGACCACGAACGGGAATCCGCCGCCGGCCATGGACGAGGCGAGCGCGTGCGGGTCGTCGGCCCGCGTGCCGTGGGCGTAAAGCGGGACGGGCACGCCCGACGCCGCCAGGCGTCGCCGCATCCTGGCCTTGTCAGAGGCGTCCAGGGCCGTTTCGAAGGGTATGCCCGGCAGTCCCAGGGCCGAGGCGACCCAGGCGACCGAGGCGGAGAAGTCCGTGCCGGCCGTGAGCACGCCGGCCAGGTCCGGGATGCGCCGCGCCAGCTCGAGGAGCCCGTCCCGGTCCTTGAGGTCAACCGGGAAAAACTCGTCGGCGTCCGCGGCGTGGGGCGCTTCCGGATCGGCGTCCGCCGCCACCACCCTGAGTCCCTTGTCGCGCGCGGCCCGCATGGCCGGTCCCTGCATGATCCCGGCGCCCAGTATCAATATCGTTCCCATGCGATCACCTGCCAGTCCGCCCGGAACGCGGCGGGTCCGCGGTCGCGTAGCATTCGAATGTGTCCCCCAGGCCGAACAGGCGGGACAGGGCCATGGCCAGCTTCCAGCGGAGCGACTTCGGGTCCCGGGGGACGAACGGGAAGCGCTCAGGATGGTGCCCGGTCACGACGGTCTTTTGTACCGTGAATCCGTGGCGCTTGAGAATGCCCCTGGCGCTCCGCGGACTCCAGATGGTGAAGTGGTCGTCGGGAGACTTCTCCCAGAATGAAACCGGGTCGCGGCGGGCCGATATCCCGGAGCAGGACGGCGTCGAGAAGGCGAAGATGCCACCCGGCTTGAGGAGCCCTGACACCCGCCCCAGCACGAAGCCCAGGTCGTCGAAGTGCTCGATGACGTACCACATGGCGAGGCAGTCCAGGTCCCTCGGGTAGAACCCGCTGGTGCCCGCCTCCGCGAAATCGGCGACGAAGGCCGGCGCGCCGAAGGCGGTCCGCACGTACTCCACCGCGTGGGACGACAGGTCCGATCCTATCGCGGTCCAGCCCCTGGACTGGGCCTCGGCGACGAAGGCCCCGTAGGCGCAGCCGACGTCCAGGACGGTAGCGCCTTCCCGCCCGGCCGGGAGGAGCCGCTCGATGCGGTCGAGCCTCGCGGATGCCATGCGCCGGATGTTGGGCAGGTCCTCTATGTAGGTGCGGCCGTACTGGGCACGGTAGGATTCGAAGAAGTAGGCGTCGTCCGTGTACGGCAGGGCCCTGGCCTCGAACGAGGCCATGCGCACCAGGCCGCAGTCCGGGCAACGGAAGCAAGTCTTGCGGGCGGTCCGGTAGACGGCATGCCCGTCCCGCCTCCCGCAGGCCGGGCATGCCCCGGCGTGCCGCGGCTCCAGGGCCAGGAGCACGGCGGCCAGGTCGGCGCGCTCCCGGGGAGCCGCAGCCGCGGACGCCGCGGCGAGGGCCGACGGATCCGAGAGCGCTTCCCGCAGCCTCGCGGGCGACACCCGGCCCCGCCCCAGGCTCCTGAAACCCGCCCGCGCGGAGAGCGCTTCGTGCTCGCGGCCCGGGTTGAGGAGGAGCACCGCGCAGCCGGACCAGGCGGCCTCGTAGGCGGTGAGCCCGAACTGCGTGACCACCAGGTCGAAGCCGGCGAGCTGCTCCTTCAGGTCCTGGACCGGCCCGACCATGGCGACTCCCGGCCAGGACCGTCCCGCTGCGGCGCTGTTCGAGGAGAGCGCACCGCTGACCAGCGTGACGCTTTCAGCCCGCAGGAGCCCATTGCCCAGCGCCGCATCCAGGAAGAGCGCACCCAGGCCGGCGGGGTCCTCGCCGCCGAAGGACACCAGCACGCGCCTGAACGAGTCGGGCGGGTCGCGCCGGCGCGACGGCAGGGCCAGGAAGCCCAGGTCCGCGAGATTGGGTGCGCCGGCAGGCCGCCCTTCGGCCCGCGGCAGGATGTCCACCAGGTACGCGGCATGCGCCCTGGCCGGCCCTCCCTCGTCCAGGCAGGCCACGGGTCCGAGTGAGGACCATCGCAGGAGTTCCCGCAGGCTCGTCCGGCGGAGGTCCAGCACCACCAGCTTGAACCGGGCGTCCGGCTGCAGGCTTGATATCACCCTGCATCGCTCGAACTCGCGCGGGTAGGACAGGGCGAGCTCCGCCGCCCCGCGGTCCCCATCCGGAGGCGTCGCGTCGATGTACACCGCCGCCTCGGGGCCCAGGGCCTTGGCGAGCGCGAAGCAGCGGGAAAGGTGTCCGGACCCGTTGCCCCGGCGCACGGATGGCACCAGGAGAATCGTGCCGCCCATCAGGCCCCCGCCGCCAGCCGCCTGGCGAGCGCGGCGATGAGATCCGAGTCCTTGGGAAACGCGCCCAGCTCGTCGACCAGGGAGAGGGCGGACCGGTAGTCCTCCGGTGTGTCCACGGTGACGCGCGCCCCGGGAAGCGCCCAGGCCGGAGGGCAGGCTGGCCGCTCGATGCGGAAGCTGGCCGGGTTCCGGTACAGGTGTGGGCAGACGTGCTCGCGCTCGTAGGGGTCGGTGGAACGCAGGTCGGCGAGCCTGAGCGCGTCGGCGCGGACCGCCTCCACACCCATCCCGACGGGCATGCCGGTGAAGCCCGCGTAGTCCGCCCCGGCTGCCAGGGCGCGCTCGCGGAGCAGGACGGCCAGCTCCACCGACACGAAGGGATTGTCCCCCGTGGCCCGGATGAGGAAATCCAGCCCGAAAGCGTCCGCGGCCAGCCTGAAGCGCCTGAGCACGTCGTCCTTGGGGCCTGCGAAGATCGAGAAGCCAGCGGCCGCGGCCGCCCCGGACAGCGCTTCCGCCCCGTCGTCGTCGGTGGCCAGCACGTACGCGTCGGCCGGTATGCCGCGCAGGCGGCGCATGACGGCCTCCGCCAGGCTCATGCCGGCGAAGGGGAGGAGGGCCTTGCGGGGAAGCCGGCTCGAGTCCAGCCGCATCTGCACGACCACGCCGCAGGCACCGCGGCCGGGGAGGACGGCGCTCACGACAGCGGGTCCCAGAGGTCGGCCACGCGCGCGGCGTCCTGCCTGAACCGGAAGGAGTTGACCGCCACCCAGTTCCGCGCGGCCCGGAATTCCTCCAGCGAGGCCAGGGGGCCGCGCCTGGACGAAAGAGCCCAGCGGAACAGGCGGGAAGTGGGTATGTAGGCGGAGTCGCCCCGGTGGACGGGCGCGAGGTTCTTGAGCCAGAAGCGCCCGTAATCGTGGTCGGGGGTGGTGTCCTCCGGCGCGGGCGCCGAGCCGTAGTTCAGCCTGAGCGCCTGGGCGTAGCGTATCTCCTCGCCCCAGAGCCAGGCGCGGAAACCGAAATCCATGCGCTGCCAGTGGGGGTTGCCTATGGTCCAGTCGAAACCGCCCAGCAGGATGAACTTCTCCCGGCTGTAGATGCCGCACAGGTCGAAGGGGAACAGCGACTTGTCGCCGTCGGCGCGCGGCGGCAGGGCGACCACCCTGAGCGCGGAGCGCGCCAGGGCCGGGTGCATGACGGACGGCAGCACGGAGCCGGACGGGTCGCAGAGGGTCGGTACCAGGCAGGCCCTGTCGAGCTCCGCCACCCGGTCGAAGAAGCGCCCGGACAAGGCGCTGGTGGCCAGGCGCATGTCGTTCCAGAGCACGAACACGTACGGCGCGCAGGATTCGCGCATGCCGGTGTTCATCATGTCCCCCAGGTTCACCCGTTCCTTGAACGACAGGAAGCGCACCGAGGGGAAGCGGGCGGCCAGACCTTCCAGCTCCGGCGACTCGCCGTCGCCCTCCACCGACACGATCGAGTCGAAGCCTATGTCCGACAGCTCCTGCAGCAGGGCGGCCCGGTAGAGGCGCGGCCCCCGGTTCAGGAGGAGGACCGACACCGGGAAGGAGTCCGGGCAGTTGCCGCCCCGCCCGCCGCCCAGCACGGTGTAGGTCGGCTTCCGGTCCTCAAGCGTTGAAGGTATGGTATTCATCGCAGCGTCCGCAGGGCTCCGGATAGTCGCCCGCGGCGTGCCGCAGGTACCACTCGCCCGCCCGTTCCCATACGGTCGGGAGGCCATCGTCGAAAACATTGCCCAGGATGCGGGCGTAGCCCAGGCGGCCGCCGGCCCCCGGGGTCAGGCAGTGCTTGCAGGCGGGCACCGAGCCGTCCAGGAGGACCGCCAGGTCGCGGGCCAGGTGGCGGCAGGGGTAGCGCTCCAGGGGCGCCAGGTCGGCCACCCTGCGGTCGGGCAGGCAGCCCGCGAAGTCGTCGTACTTCTGGATGATCACCTTGTCCGAGCGCTTCTTCCAGGACCGGTAGAAGCCTTCCAGCCCGGCTTCGTTGTCCTTCATGCGCACCGCCTGCACGTGCACCCTGCCGGGGAAGGCGGCTGCCATCCGGGCGGCGAACGCCTCCGCTTCCTCCCTGCCCTCCCCCCTGAGCGCGCGATAGACGGCCTCGTCGGCGGCGTCCAGCGAGACGATCCAGTTGACGCGCTCCCCGCCCCGGGCGGAGACCCGTTCGGCCAGGCCGGGAGCCCAGCCCAGTCCGCTGGTTTCCACGATCAGGGAGAAGCGCGGCCGGACCAGCACGGCCTCGGCCAGCTCCTCGAACTCCGGGTGCATGGACGGCTCGCCCCAGAGCGACAGGTCCACCACCAGGTCGTCGCAGAGCGACTCGGCCTGGGACATGAGCGAGCGGAAGCGCGCGGCCGGCATGTGGCCGTCGGCCCGCCTCGGATCCCCGGCCATGGCGGGCCAGGGGCAGTACGAGCAGGCCTGCGGACAGCCGGCGGCGACCTGCACCCACATGAAGGCCGGCAGGGTCCGCAGGAGCTCCGGCCGGTCGGGCAGGAGGCGGGAGGCCTCGTCGGCGGAGCGCACCCCCAGGTTCCAGAGCCGCTCGGCCGCCAGCTTGTTGCGCCTGGTGTCGCAGGTAGGCGAGAAGCGCAGGCCGCGCAGGTCCACCGGCGACAGCTCGGTCTCTATGTCGTAGGAGTTGATGTCCTTCTGGATCACGGCGAACAGGGCGTCCCGGTCAACCGGCAGGTCGTGCCGCGAGGCCAGCTCGGCCAGGTTGGGCAGGGCGCGCGGGGAGAGCAGCTCCGGGGCGAAGCCGGCCGGCCAGCCGTCGGCGTAGGTGTACTCCGCCCGGTAGCGCCGGTGCAGGGCCAGGAGCCGCTCCGCGAGCGCCGGATCGGTGAAGGGGGCGTCCGCCTGGAGGTACAGGACGGCATCCGCCCCCGGGTGCTCCGAGGCGAAGGCGGAGGCTTCCTCAAGCACCGCCTTCATGGTCCAGGCATCGCGGCGGGCGACCCTCGCGCCTTCGGGCCCGGCCTGGCCCGCGCCCATGAGGATGAGTACCCCGTCGGGACCCGCGAGCCTGTCGGCCAGCGACCGTACCCGGTCCAGCGAGCCCGGACCGCCCGCGAAGGGTTCGAGGGCGTATTCGTTGATGGAGCTCGCGTTGATGATGGCTATGGTTTGCATGATCGTCTCCATTATCGGCGCGATGGCCGCCCGCGTTGAGCGGACGCATCGATATTATTCCGGAAATCGAGGCGGTCGGGGACTGGACAGCCGCATCATATCGCGGTATTCTCATCTAACCATACCATGGGTGGTATGGCCTGGAGGGATCATGACCATAGAGAGAAAGTTCACCAGCGCCGGCAAAGGCCCCTACGAGGGCATTTCCTGGGAGCGCCGCGCCTCCGAGATACGCAATCCGGACGGCCGCGTGGTATTCCGCATGGACGGCGTCATCGTCCCCTCCACCTGGAGCCAGATAGCCACCGACATCATCGCCCAGAAATACTTCCGCAAGGCGGGCGTGGACGAGTCCCTGGCCCAGGCCTGGCGGGCTTGGGTGCCCGCCGACCAGCAGGCCCTGGCGGGCGTCTCCCCCAACCCCGGTTCCGAGCACGATGCCCGCCAGGTCTTCCACCGCCTGGCCTACACCTGGATGCTCTGGGGCAGGAAATCCTCGTATTTCGACGGGGAAGCCGACGAGAAGGCCTTCTACGACGAGACCTGCCGCATGCTGGCCCTGCAGATGGCCGCGCCCAACAGCCCCCAGTGGTTCAACACCGGCCTGCACGCCGCGTACCGGATAGAAGGTCCCGCCCAGGGCCACTTCTACGTGGACCCCGACACCGACGAGGTGGTCGCGTCCAAGAGCGCCTACGAGCGTCCCCAGCCCCACGCCTGCTTCATCCTCAACGTGGAGGACGACCTGGTGAACGAGGGCGGCATCATGGACCTGGTGGAGCGCGAGGCGCGGCTGTTCAAGTACGGTTCCGGCACCGGCTCCAACTTTTCCAAGATCCGCGGCGCCACCGAGCCCCTCTCCGGCGGCGGCATATCCAGCGGCCTCCTGTCCTTCCTCAAGATAGCCGATCGTTCGGCCGCGGCCATCAAGTCCGGCGGCACCACCAGGCGCGCCGCCAAGATGGTCATCCTGGACGCCGACCACCCGGACATCGAGGCCTTCGTCGACTGGAAGTCCGGGGAGGAACACAAGGTCGCCTCCATGGCAGCCGGCTCCCGGGCCATCAAGCGCTTCGGAGTCGCCCTCAGGGACGCGGCCGCCCGCGCGGACCTGCCCGCCCCGGACCGCCTGTCCTTCGACCGGAACCCGGCCCTCCTGCAGGCGGCCAGCGAGGCCCTGGAGGCCGGCGTGCCGGATTCCTACGTCTACCAGCTGGTCCGCCGCATAGCCGACGGCGAGAGCGAGCCGGAACTGGAGCTGTACGACACCAACTGGGAGGGCGAGGCCTACAACACGGTGAGCGGCCAGTCCTCCAACAACTCGGTTCGGGTGACCGACGGCTTCATGGAAGCGGTGATCAAGAACCGCGACTGGCCCCTGACCATGCGCCGGGGCGGCAAGACCATCAAGACCATCAAGGCCCGCCAGCTCTGGGACCGCATCGCGCGCTCGGCCTGGCAGTGCGCCGACCCGGGACTGCAGTTCCACACCACGGTCAACGACTGGCACACCTGCCCCGCCGACGGCGAGATCCGGGGCTCCAACCCCTGCTCGGAGTACATGTTCCTGGACGACACGGCCTGCAACCTGGCGTCCCTCAACCTGACGGCCTTCTACGACGAGACGACCCGGGTCTTCCGCCATTCCGACTACCGGCACGCGGTCCGCGTCTGGACCACCGTCCTGGAGATCTCGGTGGCCATGGCCCAGTTCCCGTCAAAGGAAATCGCGCGCAAGAGCTACGACTACCGGACCCTGGGCCTGGGCTACGCCAACCTGGGCACCCTGCTCATGCTCATGGGCCTGGCCTACGACTCGGACGAGGGTCGCGCCACCGCGGCCGCGCTCTCGGCCATCATGACCGGCGAGGCCTATGCCCAGTCCGCCCGCATGGCCGCCGCCTTCGGGCCCTTCCCCCGCTACGCCGCCAACCGCGACGCCATGCTCCGCGTCATCCGCAACCACCGGAGGGCGGCCTTCGACGCGCCGGCCAAGGACTACGAGGGCCTCTCGGTTCGGCCCCTGGGCCTGAAGGCCGACAAGTCCGAGGACTCCCTGGTGAGCGCGGCCCGGGCCGTCTGGGACGAGGCCCTGGCCCTGGGCGAGAAGCACGGCTTCCGGAACGCCCAGGTGACGGCCATAGCGCCCACGGGCACCATCGGTCTCCTCATGGACTGCGACACCACCGGCATAGAGCCGGACTTTGCCCTGGTCAAGTTCAAGAAGCTGGCCGGCGGAGGCTACTTCAAGATCGTCAACAAGTCCGTGGAACCGGCCCTCCTGGCCCTGGGCTACTCCCCTGCGGAGATAGCCGACATACGGCACTTCATGGTCGGCCGGGGCACCCTGGAAGGTGCGCCGGCGGTCTCCCGCGAGAGCCTCCTGGCCAAGGGCCTGCCCGCCGCGGCCGTGGACAAGGCCGACCGGGCGCTCAGGGACGCCATGGGCTTCGACTCCGCCTTCAACCCCTTCACCCTGGGCACCGAGGCCTACGACGCCGTCGGGGCCGACCCGGACACCAGGAACATGCCCGGCTTCGACCTCCTGGCCCACCTGGGCTACACGCCGGAGGAGATCGAGGAGTCCGAGACCTGGGTATGCGGCACCATGGGCATCGAGGGCGCGCCCCACCTCAAGCAGTCCCACTACGGCGTGTTCGACACCGCCACGCCCTCCGGAAGGAAGGCCACCCGCTCCATAGCCTGGCAGGCCCACATCGCCATGATGGCTGCCACCCAGCCCTTCGTCACCGGGGCCATCTCCAAGACCATCAACATGCCCAACGAGGCCACCTTCGAGGACGTCAAGGGCGCCTACATGACGGCCTGGAAGAGCATGCTCAAGTCCATCGCCCTCTACCGCGACGGCTCCAAGCTCTCCCAGCCCCTGTCCTCGATAGCCGCTGGATCCGATCCCATAGCCGCAGGCCTCCTGGCGGTCAAGGAAGGCCGCCTGGCCCCGGAGGCAGGGGAAGCCGCCATCGCGGAGCGCCAACCCGGGAGCGTCCGGACTTCCCTGCCCAACCGGCGCTCCGGCTACACCCAGAAAGCCAAGATAGGCGGCCACTCCATCTTCGTGCGGACCGGCGAGTACGACGACGGCCGCCTGGGCGAGATATTCCTGGACATGCACAAGGAGGGGGCGGCCTTCCGGAGCCTCCTCAACTCCTTCGCCATCGCCGTCTCCCTGGGCCTGCAGTACGGCGTCCCCCTGGACGAGTACGTGGACGCGTTCACCTTCAGCCGCTTCGAGCCCAACGGCATGGTCCAGGGCCACGAGTACATCAAGATGGCCACCAGCGTGCTGGACTACGTGTTCCGCGACCTGGCCATCACCTACCAGGACCGCTTCGACCTGGGCCAGGTCAAGCCGGAGGACCTGAACGCGACCAACACCCAGAACGGCAAGGGCAAGCGGGAGGCCGAGCGCAAGCCCGCGGAGGGCATCGGCTCGCCGACCACGCCCGCCCCACCCGCCCGGCCCAAGGACGACGCCCGCAAGGCCCGCATGAAGGGC
>JAKLIU010000059.1 GCA_022709445.1 Spirochaetota bacterium
CCTCCCCCGCTCCTTCGACTCCGCCCTCTACCTGTTCGGGCCGGAGCTCTCCATCCTGCCCGGATGGCCGGTGACCCTGTCCGGCCTCGCCTCCGCCCCGCCGGCGATGGCGGGCGAGGGCGGGTCGGCCCGCGTCGCGGCGGTCACGGAAGCCGGAGAGTTCTGCGTGTGGACCCAGTCCGGCGCGGTGGACGACGGCTTCCCCGTCACGCTGTACGGCACCTTCGACGCGCCGCCCGCCTGGGCGCCGGGGCTCAGGTCCTGGTACCTGGTGTCCGTGGAAGGCACCCTCTGGCGCGTCGGCCCGGACGGCTCGCTCTTGGGCTCCGCGCCGCTTTCCCGGGGAGGCTCGCGCGACTCGGCCCTCCTGGTCCGCGACGAGGACGGCGACGGGCGCGAGGAAATCTACCTGGCCGGCGGCGGGGACGCGCTCTACGCCTTCGCCGGCGACCTGTCGCCCCTGCAGGGCTATCCGGTGGCGGGCTCCGGCCTGCCGTCCTTCATCGACGCCGACGGCGACGGGGACCGGGACATGGTGACGCGCGGGGCGGACGACACGGTGCACGCGCACCAGGGAGGCACCCCGTGAACGCGACAGCCGACCGCAGCCGCCGCATGATGGCGCGCACAGTCCTTATCCTGGCCGTCGCCGCCTGCTCGCTCTCCGCGCTGGCTTCCTGCGCCTCCATCCAGACGGACGTGCGCTACGACGGCCCGGCGGGGACCGCTCCCGCCGCGCTTGAGTCGCTGGAGCTGCGGCTGGTCTCCCTGCGCGCCAACCCGGATCCCGCCGCGCTCGCCCAGGTACGCTCGGAACTGGAAGCGCTCTCGCGGACTCCCTCCACGGACCAGGCCTGGCTGGCCCGCGTGCTGGCCCTGCGCGCGGACGCCGAGCTCCTGTCCGGGGACCGGCAGGCGGCCGCGCGGATGGCCGCCCAGGCCCTCGAGGCCTGGGGCGGCGACGAGCTGGCCGCGCTCGCCGGGGCCCGCCTGGCAGCGGACGACGCCGAACGGCTGGCCCTGCTGGAACGGTACATGCAGGTCTCGGACGGCGCCCTCAGGCTGCGGGCCGAGCTGGGCGCGACCCTCTCCCGCCTGGGCAGGCACCGGGACGCCCTGGCCGCCTTCGACGCCGCCCTGCCCTTCCTGGCACCCGAGTACGGCTTCCTGTACGGGGCGGAGCGCGACCGCGCCTGGGCGCTCAAGGACTCGGCGGTGGCTCCCGGGAGCGCCTCTACCTCCTTCCTGACCGGCGATCCCATCCCCCTGGCGGGCATGGTGGCGCTGACCGTCGGCGAGACCGGCTCCCTGGACTGGTTCACCGGCGGCGCCCCCTGGGACCCGGGCGTACTCTTCGAGCGGCTCAAGGCCGCCGGCTGGTTCGCCGACCCGTCCGCCCCCGGTTCGACGCCGGCCACGCGCAAGGACGCCGCGCTCTTCCTCTGGAGCCTCATGGCCCGGGGCGAGGCGGCGATGCGGACGCGCTACACGGTGCGCTACGCCGCCCGCGGCTCCAGTCCCGTGCCCGACGTGCCCTACGCGAGCCCCTGGTTCGACGGGGTGGTGGGCACGGTCGAGGAAGGGATCATGGCCCTGGTGGACGGCCGGAACTTCTCGCCGGACGCCCCGGCCAGCGGGCTGGATTTCTTCAACTGGCTCCTCGCGGCGGCGGCGTGGCGCTGAGGGCGGACCCGTGTTCCTGAGAGAGCTGGCCGCCCCGCTGGACGCCCTCAGGGGAGCCGGGCCGGCCGTGCTCAAGCGGCTCGCCAGGCTGGGGCTGTACACCGCCGCGGACCTCCTCCTCTTCCCGCCGCGGGACTACGAGGACCGCAGCGCCCCGATCCCGCTCTCAGGTTTCGGGCGCGGCCCGGTCAACTGCCAGGCCACGGTCATGGCCCACGACTGGTTCGGCTTCGGCCGGATGCGCACCCTCAAGGTGTGGATAGAGGACGGGGAAGGCACGCGGGCCGCCCTGGTCTGCTTCAACCGGCCCTTCCTGGAACGACAGCTGCCCGTCGGCTCGGCCGTCAGGGTGTTCGGCCGCTTCGAGTACAAGTACGGCGACCTGCAGTCCTCGTCCTTCGACGCGATACCCGCGGCTGACGGAGCAGCCTTCTCGCCGGAGGGCGTGCTGCCCGTCTACCCGCTGACCGACGGCCTGGCCCAGGGCACCATGCGCAAGCTCCTGGCCCAGGCCCTCAGGCTGTGGGGCGCGGTGGACGACGAGCTCCCGGCCGCGGTGCGCGCCGCGCGGGGGCTGTGCCGCAAGGCCGAGGCCCTGCGGATGCTCCACGCCCCCGCCTCGCCCTCGGAGGCCGCGGAAGCCAGGCGGGCCCTCGCCTACGAGGAGCTCTTCTACCTGCAGGTGATGGTAGGCAGGCGGGCCCTGGAGCGCAGGCGGGATCCAGTCGCACGGGCGGCGCCGGTGGATACCCTGGCGCGGGAGCTGGAGGCGCGCCTGCCGTTCAGCCTGACCGCCGACCAGCGGACCGTCCTCGCGGAACTGGCTGCCGACATGGCGGGTCCCTGGCCCATGGCCCGTCTCCTCCAGGGCGACGTGGGCTCGGGCAAGACCCTGGTTGCCTTCATGGCCGCCCTGCACGCCATCGCCGCGGGCGGCCAGGCCGCGCTCATGGCCCCCACCGAGCTCCTGGCCCGCCAGCACGCGGACACCGCCGCCCGCCTCCTGGAACCCCTGGGCGTGCGCCTGGCCTTCCTGTCGGGCAACGTGGCCGACGCGGCCCGCAAGCCGCTCCTGGCAGCGCTCTCCCGCGGCGACATCGACCTGGCCATCGGCACGCACGCGCTCTTTTCCGAAGACGTGGCCTACCGGAACCTGCGCTTCGTCGTCGTGGACGAACAGCACCGCTTCGGCGTGCTCCAGCGCCTGGCCATGGGCGCCAAGGGCAACCGGCCGGACCTGCTCATGATGAGCGCCACGCCCATACCGCGCAGCCTGGCGCTGACCGTGTACGGCGACCTGGCCGTATCCGTCATCCGCACCATGCCGGAGGGGCGCAAGCCCGTGGTCACCCATTTGGCCAGGCAGGGCAACGAGGGCCGGGTCTACGAGTTCGTGCGCCGGGAACTGGCGGCCGGCCGCCGCGCGTACTTCGTGTACCCGCTGGTGGAACGCTCCGACCGGGTGGAACTGAAGGACGCGGAGGCCATGTACCGCCGCCTCCGCGGGGAAGTGTTCCCTGAGTTCCGCGGGGGCCTGATCCACGCCCGGCTGCCGGAGGCGGACAAGCGCGCGACCATGGCGGCATTCACGCGCGGCGAGCTGTCGTTCATCGTGGCCACCAGCGTGGTGGAGGTGGGCGTCGACGTGCCCGAGGCCACCTGCATGGTCATCGAGCACGCGGAGCGCTTCGGGCTGGCCGCCCTGCACCAGCTGCGCGGCCGCGTCGGGCGGAGCACCCTGCAGTCGTACTGCTTCCTGGTGTGGTCGGAGAAACTGGGCGACGAGGGCAAGCGACGCGTCATGGCCATGAAGGAGACGAACGACGGCTTCCTGATCGCCGAGGAGGACCTGCGCATGCGGGGCCCGGGCGAGATAACCGGCACCGCCCAGGCCGGCTCCCTGCGCCTGGCCTTCGCCGACCCGGTGCGCGACGCCGGGCTCCTGGAGGCCGCCCGCGCTGACGCCCTGGCCATCCTGGAGGCCGACCCTTCCCTGTCCGGCGCGGACGGTTCCGTCCTGCGCGCCGTGCTGGATCGGGCCAGCCCCTTCGCCGAACGGACCGCCGCGACGGGATGAAAAAGCCCGCCCCCGTGGGGGGCGGGCCTGAAAGCCCAGGCAGCGCTTGTCGTTCTCAGGGCACGAAACTCGCCTGCCGGGGCACGGAACCCACGGGATAGTGGGCCCTTGGTTTCCCGGATGCATCCAGGAGCAGGTACACGACGTGCCCGGTGAAATTGGCGGGGAATGAGTATGTCAGCGTTTCAGGGATTCGGTGCGTTTCCCAGACGCCGGCGACACGCTTGGCGTACATCATGCTCACCCTGGAAAAATCGTAGTAAATGACATGCGGATCGCCTCCGGCATCCGTATCGATGTCGGTGTAGAAACCGGTTATCCCGTCCGACACGGGCGTCGTGACGGAGAAGATCGCCCCGGGACTGGATGCGTACGCGTACTTCAGGTCCCCGGAATCGCCGTTGAAGTAGCTTATGTGTATGCCTCCGCTCGAGTCCACGTCGAGTGCCGCGTAATCGCCCACGTTTCCCGTGGCATCCACGGTGCGTACGTTCCACGCCACGCCATTGTAATATGCCAATTTGAGCTTGAGGTTTGTCGTGTCTCGATAGGCTATCACGGGGTACCAAGCGGTCGGGGTGGTCGCGTTGGGGTACGGATACATGCCCAGCGACGCGTACCGGCCGACGTCCCCACCGGCCGGGGCGTCCAGTTCGAGCGGCGTCCAGGTCGCTCCGGAGTCGGTCGACGAGTAGAGCATCAGCTTCATGGACGCGCTGTCGTAGCCGGACAGGTAGACCCTGGTGTCGCCCGCCGTGAGCGGGTCGGGGTCATGCAGCCCGAGACTCAGGAAGTTGGTCAGCGAAGAGGTCACCGTGACCCTCGCGCCGAAGACGGCCCCGCCGTCGACCGAGCGGCGCAGGCTGACGCCCAGCGGCATGCCCGCGGTCGCCTTGGTATTGTTCCAGGCCACGAAGACCTCGTCGGCCCCGGTCTGCGGCTGCACGGCCACGGCGCTCGAGGTCATGGTGAACTTCTCCGATGCGCTCAGGCTGACCGGAGCGAGCCAGGAGCCGCCGTCGTACCGGTCCAGCGCCTGGTAGAGATTGCCCGCTCCCCCATTGTAGGTGGACAGGGCGTAGAGCTCGTTCCCCTGGGCCGTCATGGAGAACCACGGGTTGCGGTCCGAGGCGATGGGGGTGATGACCTGCCAGATGTCCAGGTTCACGCCGTTGGAGAGCTTCCCGTTCGTGGTGACGTACAGATTGCCTGAGGTCGCGGTCGCGGGGACGTCCACCGTGATGGAGTCGGCGGTCCAGGCTGTCACCGTCCCGGCCACGGTGCCCGCGCCGGCCTTGAACGATACCGTGGAACCCGCGGTGAAGTTGCTGCCGTAGATGACCAGGGAATCGGCCGGGGTCAGGCCGCGGGTCGCGGAGCTCTTGCTGAGGTAGTCGATATGCGGATGCACGTCCACCGTCACCGCTGCCGAGACCGTCACGTTCCCCGCGAGGTCGGTCGCGCGGGCCAAGAGGACGATGTCATCCTTGGCGCTGCCCGCCACGCCGGCGTAGGTATCCCATCCGTAGGAGAAGCTCTCGAGGCCGATGATCCCGGCGCTGCCGAAGCCGGAACCGTCTATATTCAGCTCGACCGTAGACAGGTTGTCGTCAATGGCGTAACCCGCGATCGACACCAGCCCGTAACCGATCCAGTCCGGATCCTCGTCAGGGGGCGATTCGATGGCTATCACCGGAGGCGTGTTGTCGATGTTCAATTGCACGCTGGCGCTGTTGGTCGCCGGGGTGTCGGTATCCACCCTCACCGCGAAGGTGTGCAGGCCGTCGGCCAGGGACAATGGATCGATGCCGGCATCGGTGGTGTTGAGTGTGACGGTCCAGGTGGCGAAACCGTCACCGGTGCTCACCGGGTACTCCGTCGGCAGGCCGTCCACGGTCACCGCCACCGCCACCACCGTGGCCGCGTCGTCGGGATCGGCGGTGCCGCTGATGACGAGGTCGCCTTTGAGGTAGTCGCCGTTGGCCGGCGACAGGATGCTGATGCTGGGAACCGAATCGGTTCGCGTCACGGTCCGTTCGAGGATGGTCGCGTTTCCCGCCCGGTCCCTGGCTTCCACCTGGATGGTGTAGTCCGTGTCCACCGTGAGCGCCGTGGTATCCCATGAGAAGGACCACAGCCCCGAGCTGAGCGAGGGCAAGATGTCCCCGTCGACCAGCCAGACCGCGCCGAGGGCTTCCTTCACGCGCAGCCGCAGGTAGTCCAGGGTCCAGGCGTCGCTCGCCGATCCGGTCACGTTGACGATGCCGGAGACTTCCGCCAAGGATATCGGCTGGGCCATCGCGAGACCGGGATCCGTATTGTCGAAGATCACCTCGTACACGGCGTCCGTGAAGCCGCCCCACTCGTCGACTACCCGCAACGTGACGGTTTTCAACCCGTTCCCGCCGGCCGCGGTGACGGCGACGGTGTCAAGTTCCAGGGTCCAGTCCGCCAGGCCGGAGCCCGGCGCACCAGGGGTGAACGTCGTCACATCCGAGAACGCGGCATCGCCTACCTTGTAGCGCACCGCGGCCAAGTCCTCCCCGGCATCCGCATCGCTCACCGAACCGGACAGGGAAATCACGTCCCGGTAGTATCCCCCGCCGCTGATTCCGGCCACCGCCCCGAATACCGGCATGGAATTGTCGACGTACACGGATATGGACGCGGGTACGCCCTCGGCGCTCGCCATGTCGATGGCTTGCGCGGTCAAGGTGAGCGGGCCGTTGGGCATCGCGCTCACGTCTACGTCCAGGGTCCAGTTGTTGGTGCCGTTGACCGTCCGCCACGTGACTTCGTCCCCGACCTTGAGCTGGACCAGCTGGACGCCGCCAGCGTCGAAGCTGGTACCGCCGATGGTCACCACGCCGGTGGCCAGGCTTCCGGAAGGGGGAGAGACTATGGCGACTTCAGGAGGCTTGTTGTCGATGTTGACCGGTATGTTCGCGGTGGCGTACAGCCCCGTGGTATCCTTGGCGCGTGCGACCACCGTGCGGATGCCGTCGCCGAGCGTGTTGGTGTCGAGCGAGATCGACCAGGTCGGGCTGGCACCGGTGGCGGGAGTCCAGGTGACGCCGCCATTGAAGCTGACATCGACGGAAGCGATCCCGTTGTTGTCTTCCGCGGTTCCCTCGAACAGGACGGTATCCTGCAGGTAGACCACCACGTCCGTGCCGCTGGCCGGTGCCGTGAAGGCGACCTGCGGTATCGTCTTGTCCACGTTGAAGGTCCTGGTGACCACGGTGCCCACCGTCAGGGGCGAATCGCGGAAGCCTTGGACCGAGACCTGGTAATCGGTCTCCGCCAAGTCGGTGGCGTCGAGTACGTAGCTCCACACCACGCTGCCGCTGGCCTCCACCCAGCCCGTGTCGTAGGGGTGCAGGGGATCGAGACTCTCCACTCTCACGTTCACCGTGCTGACGCGGCTGCCTATGCCCACGATGGGCACGAAGCCGTTGACGCTCTGGTCGAGCTTTGGATTGATGATCGACACGATGGGGCCGTCGTTGTCCACGATCAGGTTCAGGAAGTCGTAGGCGAAGTAGCCGCTCGTGTCCCTGACCCTCAACCGGATGGGCAGCGCGCCGTCGAGATACAGCCTGGCCGGCGGGTCGTCGGCCGACATCTCCGCGGTATTGAGGCTGTACTCCCAGTTGCCGGTCCCGGTGGCGGACACATAGCTCGCTCCGTTGTCGAAGGACAGCTCCACGAGCGAGATGCCCTTGTCGTCCGAGGCGGTACCGGCGATGAGGACCATCCCGTCCACGTAATCGCCTTCTTCGTGGCTGGTGATCTCGGCGCTCGGGGGCAGGTCGATGTCCACCGCAGGCTTGCACGAATACCCGGCGATAACCACCGCCGCTATGAGCAGGGAGAAGAATATCCGGTTCCGCTACATGGTTTCCTCCTGGGAAGCTGCTATAAAAATATAAAGCCGCGGCGGAAAAAAACAAGGGCAAGTGAAGTAATTGGAGTTTTTTTAGATACGGCCCGGATTCGGTATCGATAAAAAAGCCTCCCCGAAGGGAGGCTCAGAAACATCGCGGGAAACCGCCGCCTATGCGATCCGGCTGGCGCTCGCGGCGCCGGCGTGGGTCCTCAGGCGCCGCTCTATCCACTCGAGCTTGCCCAGGAGCTGCTCCGGGAAGCCGTCCTGGAAGCTGCCGAAGAAGGCTCGTATGCCCGGCACGTCGGCTATCCACTCCTCCTCGCGCACCGCGAGGAGTTCGGCCATGGCAGCCTTGGGCACGTCCAGCCCGTCCAGGTCCAGGGAGCCCGGCCCCGGGATCATGCCTATGGCGGTCTCGGTCGCCTCCGCCGTGCCCTCGCATCGCTCGAATATCCACTTGAGCACGCGGGAGTTCTCCCCGAAGCCCGGCCAGAGGAACTTGCCGTCCGCGCCCTTGCGGAACCAGTTCACGTAATAGAACCTGGGGTGCTTCACCCCGGTGCGCTCGCCCATGCGCAGCCAGTGGTGGAAGTAGTCGCCCATGTTGTAGCCGCAGAACGGCAGCATGGCGAAGGGGTCGCGCCGGAGCTGGCCCACGGCGCCGGCCGCCGCCGCGGTGGTCTCGCTGGATACGATGGAGCCCATGAACACGCCGTGTTCCCAGTCGAAGGCCTCGTGCACCAGGGGGACGGTGCCGGCCCGGCGTCCGCCGAACAGGATGGCGCTGATGGGCACGCCCTTGGGATCCTCCCAAGCCGGGTCGATGACCGGGCACTGCGAGGCCGGGGCGGTGAAGCGGCCGTTGGGATGGGCGGCCGGCCGGGCGTTGGCCGGGTCGAAAGGCTCTCCGTGCCAGTCCATGAGTCCATCGGGCGGGTCGTAGCCTATGCCCTCCCACCAGACGTCCCCGTCGGCGGTGCGGGCCACGTTGGTGAAGATGGTGTTCTTCTCGATGCTCTTCATGGCGTTTGGATTGCTCTTGAGGCTGGTACCCGGGGCCACGCCGAAGAAGCCGTACTCGGGGTTGATGGCGTAGAGCCGCCCGTCCTCTCCCCAGCGCATCCAGGCTATGTCGTCGCCGACCGTCTCCACCTTCCAGCCGGGAAGGGTGGGCACCAGCATGGCCAGGTTGGTCTTGCCGCAGGCCGAGGGGAAGGCCGCCGCCAGGTAGCGCTTGACGCCGGCGGGATTGGTGATGCCCAGGATGAGCATGTGCTCGGCCAGCCAGCCCTGGTCCCTGGCCATGGCGCTGGCGATCCGGAGCGCGAAGCACTTCTTCCCGAGGAGGGCATTGCCGCCGTAGCCGGAGCCGTAGGACCAGATGGCGCGCTCCTCGGGGAAGTGCACGATGTATTTGTTGTTGGCGTCGCAGGGCCAGGCCTTGTCGTGGCGGCCGGGCGTGAGCGGGTAGCCCACCGAATGCAGGCAGCGCACGAAGGGCGCGTCTCGGCCCAGGGCCTCCATCACGGCGTTGCCCATGCGCGTCATGATGCGCATGTTGAGCACCACGTAGATGCTGTCCGTCAGCTCGATGCCGATGTGGGACAGCGGTCCGCCCACGGGACCCATGCTGAACGGGATC
>JAKLIU010000006.1 GCA_022709445.1 Spirochaetota bacterium
CCTGGTCTGGGAGTGCCGGTGGCGACGACCCGGGCGTAGACCGCGGCCGTGCCCTCGTTGGCCAGCTTGAGGACCAGGGTGCCGGCCCCGACCGTCAGCGGAATCCTGGCGATGGCCTTGGTGATGGTCGCAGTGCCCTCGCCCTTGTCGTACGAGTAGCGGACGGTGGAACCGCCGCTGGCCGCCGCCTTCATGTAGGGCAGGCAGGCGACCAGGGCGTAGCTGAGCTCCTGCGTGGACCACCAGGAGCCTGAGGAGAGCGATTGCGCGATCAGCTTGAACATGGGCAGGCCCCGGGTGGTGTCGCCCATGGCGTTGAAGGCGTCGAGCATGATGGCACGGTCGCGGAGCACCGAGCCGTAGACGTACTCCATGCCGTCATAGGCCCGGGCGTCGGCGGCGGCGCCCTTCATGACCGCATTCGCGCGGTCGCGCATGCCGGCCATGGCGTAGGCCGCGGCCAGCTGGTAGAGCGCGGCCGCCTCGTGGGGGCCGTACTCCATGAAGCGGTTCATGGACGCTATGTCGGGCTTGCCCGAGAGGGCCAGCACGTACAGGCGGTAGGCCTGCTCCGCACGGGCATGGTCCTGCTGGGCGCTCCAGGCCGTCGCCTGCTGCCTCAGGTAGGACAGCGCGGGATCAAGCACGGTCGCCGGCACGGAATGGCCCATGCGCTTTGCCATCACGAAGAAATGGGTGATGTAGGCGGACAGCCAGGGACTCTCCTCGTAGCCGCCCGGCCAGAAGACGAAGCCGCCGCGCGCGGTCTGGAAGCCGGCAAGCTTGAGGATGGCCGCCGTCACGTTGGCGCGGGCCTCGGCCGCCTGCTCGGCGCTCAGGGCCACCGCGTCGGCCAGGAAGAGCTGCGGGAAGGCCTTGCTGGTGGTCTGCTCGCCGCAGCCGTGGGGATAGCCTATCAGGTAGGACAGGCGGGAGCTCAGGTCGATGGGCGGCAGGAGCGAAAGCTCCAGCCAGGCCTGGTTGGATCCGATCAGGCCGGGCAGCTCCGCGGTGACGGTCGCCGAGCCCTTGCCGGCCAGCAGTTCCGACTTGACCGTGGTCACCGGCACCGCGGCCGACCTGACCGGTATGTCGATGGACTGCGAGGCGACCCGCCCGCCGGGACCGGTGGCCTCGGCCACGATCCGGAGGCTGCCCGTCTCGTCCTTGACCAGGAGCTCGAAGGTGGCGGACTGCTCGCCCTCCTCCGGCCAGTAGACCGCCTTGGTCGACTCGCCCACCACCGACGCGGGCCCGGAGACCGTCAGCTTGACGCTGCCCCTGGCCTCCTTGCCCATGAAGCCGAACACGGACACCGGCACGAACACCCGCTCCCCCGGACCCAGGACACGGGGCGCGGTGATGAAGGGCATGAGCTCGGAGCGCACCGGGGTCTCCACCTCGGCCTTGCCGTAGGCGCCGTCGGGGGTGCCGGCGACCACCATGAAGCGGACCGCGCCGACGTATGGCCCCAGCTCGATCTCGTGGGCCTTCTTCTCGCCCTTGCCCAGGACGAAGGGCCCGAGGTACTTGACGACCGGCGGGAAGCGGCTCACCTTGCGCTGTCCGCCGCCGTCCCCGAATTCGGAACCGCCTATGGACAGGAGGGTCTGGAGCTTGCCCGTGTACGCGCCGGCCACGTCCTTGTACATGTCGTAGCTGGACAGGAGGCTGGCTTCCTTCTTGTAGAACTCGCTCCAGGGGTTGGGCGTAACGTAGCGCGTTATGCCCAGGAGGCCCTCGTCCACCACGGCCAGGGTGTAGGTCATGCCCTTGCCGGATTTCTCCGACACGGTGACCGTGGCCTTCCTGCCCGGGTCGAGGGAGGCAGGCGCGGCGATGACCGGGTCCAGCCGGGTGACGGGATTCTCCACCATGACGGGGATGACCCCGTACAGGCGTATGGGCAGGTCGTTGCCGGTCTGCAGGTGGGGCTGCACGAAGCTGACGTGCACGTAGACGTTGGGCGCCATGGCGGCGCTGGCCGTGGTCTGCCAGGTCGTGGTCCCGTCCTTGGCGTCGATCCAGCGCTCCTCGATCACCCTGCCCGCCCGCTCAACCGTCACGAAGGCCCGCCCTTCCTTGTTGGAGGGGAAGCTGACGGTGATGGGCTCGCCCACCGCGTATTTTTCCTTGTCGGCGGAGAGAGAGAGCATGACGGCCGAACCGCCCGCCTCCCCCCTGCCCCTGCCGGCCCAGCCGGGCCAGTCTATGTAGAAGATGGAACCGGCCGCGTGCCCGCCGTCAGGGTCTTCCACGCGGATGAGGTAGCGCCCCCAGTTGGGGTACGCCACCCTGAGCTTCCAGGAAGCCCGCCCGCCCTTGAGCGTGACGGTTTCCGTACTGATCTTCTGGCTGTAGACGTCGCCTGCGTGCTCGGCCAGGCTTTCCTCGCCTTTTTCCCACCACCATCGCCACTGCAGCTTGTAGAGGGACACGGTCACCCGGCCTTCGGACACGGGCTTGCCGTCGCGGTCCACCAGCAGGAGCTCCACGGGGTGATCCTTGTCGGTCAGGAGCATGCCCCGCGAAGCGTCGCCCGTGGGCAGCTTGACGCCCACGTAGCGGGGATACGGATGGAAGGTCACGGAGAACTGCTCGCTGGAGAACAGGCCGGAGCGCTCGAAGGCGCGGCTCATGAAGGTGGCCGTCAGCGGGCCGGGAGCCTCGGATTCCGGTTCCAGGTCCACGGCGAAGGATGCCTTGCCCTTGTCGTCCAGGTAGCCGTCGAAGAGGACGCTCCGGCCGGAGGGCACCGTGCGCAGCGGATCGACGAAGGAGAAGCCCGCGTAGTCGCCGGGGGCCTTGCCCGAGGCGGACAGCACCATGGACACGTCGGCCTTGAGGCCGGGGGCCGGCGCTCCGTGCAGCCACGCGGCCGTCACGCCCATGCGCGACAGGTCGGCGGACACCCAGGCGGCCCCGCCGTAGTCCAGGGCCAGCTTGAGCCGGTTGGGCATGACCATCTCCACCTTGACGGCCTTGGTGAAGGTCTTGCCGCCGACGCGCACCCGCGCCGTCCAGGTGCCCGTGGGCGAGGTGGGCTCGGTGCCCGTCTTCATGTAGTAGAAGCCGCCCACGGACGAGGTGTAGGTCGCCTGCCTGACCACCTGTCCCAGCGGGTTTTCCAGCTCGAAGGAGACCGGGTGGTCCGCCGGCAGGGTCTTGAGACGGTCGTAGAGTATGAAGGTCAGGTGGATGTCGTCCCCGGGCCGCCACACGCCGCGCTCGCCGTAGATGAAGCCCTTGACCCCGGTATCGGCGGCCTCCCCGCCTATGTCGAAGTGGCTCACCGCCAGCTGCTGGGAAGGCGCCAGCTTGAGGTAGCCGCGTTCGCGTCCCGTGGTCGCCTTGGCGGCCGTGACCACCAGGAAGTACGGGGACGAATCGAGGGCCGGGACGGATGGCTTGAGGATGGCCTGGCCGTCGGCGTTGGCGGTGGCGGCGGCCAGCTCCTTCATGGCGTAACTGTACATGGCGACCGAGGCCCCGGGCAGGGGCCTGGCCGTGCGGAGGTCGGTGGCGGCCACGTGCCAGGCCCCGTCGGCGTCCCGCCTGGCCATGATGCCCACGTCGGACACCAGGACGTTGCGCCTGGCCGTCCGGTCGCGGCCGTAGCGCACCGAGTAGAAATAGGGATGGCAGGGATCGTCCCGGTAGGAATAGTACTCGTCCCAGTCGAACCATTCCTCGTAGTACTCCCAGTACGACGAGTCGCCGCCGGAATCCTTGACGAAGGCCGGGGGGAAGGTCCAGCCGGCCGAGTCCGGATGGTCGTTGGGACAGACGTAGCGGATGTAGTCGTGGCTGAAGGCGACGCGGAGCTGGAACATGCCGTCCGGGTGCTTGGCCAGGAGGGGCGACAGGTCCAGGGCGTAGGGCGTCCACTGGTTCTTCATGGCGTCGGTCCAGCCCAGGTCGATCTCCTGGCGCCAGACCACCTCGCCCACGCGCTTGAGCTCCTGGGTGCCGGTCAGTTCATTGACCTGCAGGAACTGGAGCATGTTGTCGCCGTAGACGCGCAGCGCCTCCACGTACACCTTGGCCAGGTTCCTGGTCTCAAGGACCACGCGGGTGCCCTGGCTGCTGGGGACTATGACGCCGCCCGCGGCGAAGCGGACCTCCGGCTTCTCCCAGTCGAAGGCGACGGTGGCGGAAACCGGTACGGCCAGCGCGCCGGATCCGGCGCTCCGCAGGCCCTTGTCCACGGTCAGCTGGACGGCGTCCGGCCAGCGCAGCGAGGAGTAGACCCGCAGCTGCCCGCCCTCCGCCTCGAAGCGCAGTTCCCCGGTGCCGGAGGCGCGCACCAGGCCGCGGAAGTCCTGGTCGCGGGCCACGGGCTCGCTGAAGGACACGGTGACGGCCGACGAGTCGTCCCCGGCGCCGGGGCCGCGGATGGACAGCAGCTCGAAGGAGCCTTCGGCGGGCACCCGGAAGCGCTCGCCGCCCCTGGCGGACGCGCCGACCGGCTTGCCGTCCCAGGAGAGCGTCAGTTCGGCCGCCGAACTTCCCCGCGGTATGTCGCGCACCAGGAACTCGTGGGTCCCGTCGCCGGGGTGGCTCCAGGACACGGGGAGGGACTTCCCGCCCAGGCTCGCCTCGAGCACGCGCTCCAGGTCGGCGATGGCGGGGGCGTCGTCCGCGATCACCCTGCCGTCCAGAGCCAGGCTGCCGTCCCAGGCGGCGTGCAGGGTGCCGGGGATCACGGACAGGAAGGGCTCGGCCACCCTCAGGTCGAAGGAGAACCATCCGTTGGACGGCTCGCCGATGGCGGAGAAGTCGAACACGACGTGGTAGCGCTTGCCCGGCTCGAGGGGTACCTCGGGGCGGAAGTCCGCCCGCGAGCCGTCCTCGCTCCAGGTCACGGCGCCGCGCAGGGGCGGGTCGAAGCGGAACGGATCGGTCCCGGCCAGGCGCGCCGGGTCGCGGCCTGCGCCGAGCACCACCGACACGGGGTCGGTGCGGGCTACCAGGCCGTCGCTGTGCGCGAGCACCACGGCGGGGTCGGGCGCGCGCGCGGGCGCGGGCGCCGAGCAGGAGGCCAGCGCGGCGAGCGTGGCCAGCGCGAGCAGGCAAGCGGCCTTGGGCATCGTTTTTTTCATGGTCGTTCTCCCTCCATCAAGCGGGTCATGATCACTTTCAGGGCGGCCCACACCGAGGCGGCGTCGCCTTCCCCGTCCACGGGCACAAGCGTACCGCGCGTTCGGTAATAATCAACCAGCGGGGCGGTCTGGGTGCGGTAGGCGACCAGGCGGTTCCGCACTGATTCCTCCCGGTCGTCGTCGCGCACGTAGAGGGGCGACCCGCAGGCGTCGCACACGCCCTCCACCAGGGGCGGCTTGAGGGTCACGTGGTAGCTGTGCGAGCACTTGCTGCAGTTGCGCCGGCCGGACAGCCGCTGTATCACCCGCGCGTCGCTGACCTCCAGGTCGATGACCCAGTCTTCGGGGCAGAGTCCGGCGAGCGCTCGCGCCTGGGGCAGGGTCCGGGGAAAGCCGTCCAGGAGCCAGCCCCGGGAGGCGTCCGGCAGCGCCAGCCGTTCCTGGATCAGCTGGATGGTTATGTCGTCGGTGACCAGGCCCCCGGCCTCGATGACCGCCTTGACCCGGAGGCCGAGCGGCGTGGCGTCGCGGATCGCTGCCCGGAAGATCTCCCCGGTGGACACGTGGGGCAGGCCGAACTCGGCGGAGGCTTCGACCGCCATGGTACCCTTGCCGGCGCCGGGCGCCCCGAAAAACACGAACCTCATGGCACGCTCCTCTCGTCGGTCGCGACACGCGCGCGCCTCGCGGCCCCGCCGGGCCGGCCCCGTCATGCGGGAGCCCGGCGGGAGGCACCCTGACGATACCCCATACGGGCTCCCGCGTAAACACCGAAACGGATCGCGGCCGCCGCTTCAGGCCCCGCGCGCTCCGCCTGAATCGATGCGCCAGGGATTGTTCAGGTTGTACCGGAACAGGATCTCCATGTGGCGTATGACGGCATCCGTCGGGAACACGATGGAGAAGGTATGGCCCTCGCGGAAGTCGGTGCTCGACGGCGCGCCTATCGGGGAATCGTCCACGTGGATGGACAGCCCCATCGCCTCCAGGGCCGCGGCGTGCGGCTCGGGCGGCGGCGCGCCCAGGCGCCTGGCCACGAAGGCCCGGTAGCCGAAATCGACGCCTCGCCGGAGGGCCTCCGCCCGCCAGATGTCCAGGTCCTCGGGCAGGAGCTTCACCGCCCAGGGCAGCACGTCCGATCCGAGCAGGTGGGTCAGGTTGAGCCTGGAACCGGGGAACAGGGCGATGAACCGGCGCACGATCTCTATGGTATCGGCACCCTTCCCTATGTCCAGGGGCACCACGAGCGGGTCGAAGACGTTCTCCAGCTGCATCGACGCCAGCTGCCTGCGGTACTCGTAGTCGCTCTTGAGGGGCTTGTGCGGGTTGACGTGGCCTTCCGGGACCACGAACACGATCGGCGCGGCGGCGCCGGGCGAGGCCAGGTAGCGCAGGGCCATGGCCAGGTGGGTCATCTGGAAGGGATCGAAGGAGCCGATGTACAGGGCCGCGTCCACGACGTAGCCGGGCCACCTGGCGACGAGGGGAAAGTCGCGCAGGTCGACGGGCCCGAGGTGGCCCCCGTCGATGCGCGCGTCTATGAGGCGCAGGGATTCCTCGAACGACTCGCGGTAGTAGGAGAAGTCTGCCCTGTCCACCGGATTGATGTACAGGTAGGCGCCCAGGCGGTCGAACGCGGCGTCGATCCGGTCCATGATCCTCCGGATCATGGCCGAGCGAGGCTTCCATCCCGCCGGACGGTCGCGGACACGGGGCATCCTTGCCATTCCGCACAGCGTAACCCGATATCCGGCTGGACGCAAGCTCCGGATCGCCTCCCCTTCCCGGTTTGACAGGCACCGGCGCCGCGTATAGGCTGTACGGCCATGGACCTGGCCGCGGACCTGCACATCCACTCGTCGCTGTCCCCCTGCGGTTCGCTGGAGATGTCCCCCCGCGCGATCGTGGAACGGGCGCTCTCGCTGGGGCTGGGCATGATCGCCGTCACCGACCACAACGCCATGGAAAACGCCCTCCACGCGGCTGAGTACGGGGAGAGGCGGGGATTGTGCGTCGTATGCGGGATGGAAGCCCAGACGAGCGAGGATGTCCACCTGCTGTGCCTCCTGCCGAGCGCCGGGGCGGCCGCCGATTTCTACGGGGAGATCTACCCCTGCCTGCCCGACGTCGCCAACGACCCGGAGTTCTTCGGCGACCAGGCCGTGGTCGACGGCGATGACGAGATACTGCGCTTCGAACCGAGGCTCCTGCTCAACGGGCTGCGGCTGTCGATCGCGGATACGGTCTGCCTGGCGCGGCGTCACGGGGGATTCGTCATACCGGCCCACGTGGAGTGTCAGGCGCACGGGCTCCTGGCCACCCTGGGCTTCCTGCCGGACGAACTGCGGGGCTGCCCGCTCGAACTGTCACGCGGCACGAGTCCGGAAGAAGCGCTCGCGGCCCATCCGGGCCTGGCCGGCCTCCGCCTGATCCGCAACTCGGACGCGCACTACCTCGCCGACCTGGGACGGGCCTACACGGTCTACCGCGTCGACGAGGCGTCCATCGGGGCCGTGTACCGGGCCGCGCAGGACGGCCGATACGAGACGCGGTCGGGGGGGGCGTCCTGAATGGTCAGGGACCTCTGCTTCCACATGGTGGACCTCGTGCAGAACGCCGTGGCGGCGGGAGCCCGCACGGTCAGGCTCACCCTCAGGGACTCGGCGGCGGCGGACGAGATCCGGCTGACGGTCGCCGACGACGGCCGCGGCATGGACGGGGAGACGGCCGCCAGGGCCAGGGACCCCTTCTACACCAGCAAGGGATTCAAGAAGGTCGGGCTCGGCCTCCCCCTCCTGGAGGGCACCAGCCATGCCTGCAACGGGGAGTTCGACCTCGTGAGCGCGCCGGGCGAGGGCACCACGGTGAGCGCGCGGCTGGAAAAGGACCACTGGGACTGCCCGCCGCTCGGGGACCTGACGGCGACCGTGCTCCAGCTCCTGGTCACGCTGGAGGGGATCAACCTCGTGTTCAGCTTCGAGGGCGACCGCGGGACCTTCGGGATTTCCAGCGACGCCGTGCGCGAGCAGGCCGGGGGCCTCAGCCTGTCGCACCCTGACGTGTATTCGTTCCTGGGGGAGTATCTCGCCTCGGAGCTGGAGCCGCTGCTGGAGTGACGGGCCGCGCGCTCAGGCCGCGGGGGAGTCCGACAGGTAGAGGATCATCTCCACCTGGGTGCCCACGTTCCGCTCGGACAGTATGACCAGCTTGTCCACGAAGCGCTTGATGTTGGGTATGCCCATGCCGGCGCCGAAGCCGAGTTCGCGGACGTAGTCAGGGGCGGTCGAGTAGCCTTCCTTCATGGCCATGTCCATGTCCTCGATGCCCACCCCGTTGTCCACCACCCGGACCATGATCAGGTCATCGTGGAGGAAGCAGTAGATGTCCCCGGTGCCGTGCGAATGGATTATCACGTTGGTCTCGGCCTCGTAGGTGGCCACCCCCACGCGGCGGATGATCTCCGCGGGGTACCGCCGTTCGGAGAGGAAATCCTTGAGGAGGACCGCGCCGATGCCGGCCGACTCTATGTCGCTGGTGTCGATGTTGTAATGGAACCCGGCGTCGCTGACGGTGAGCTTCTTGCCCGTGATGAACGAACGGTCGGAGTTGAGCGTCGATATGCGCTTCTGGTCGTGCACGTAGATGAGCTTGAACCTCTCGAGCACGCCGTTGAGCACGTCGCGGCGGCTGATGATGCCCTTGAGCGTGTTCGAGCCGTCCACCACGGGGAAGCGCCCGTAACGGAACTGCTTGAACTTTCCAACGATGTCCGCCAGAGCGTCGTCCACGCCCACCGTGACCACGTCGCGGCACATGAGCTCGCCTATGGTCTCGCCCAGGCGGTTGAACTCCAGGGCGTGTATGATGTCCTCCACCGTGACGATCCCGATGAGGCGGCGGGCCTCGTCCACGATGGGTATGCCGGAGATCCTCTTGATGTTCATCATCTCCTTGGCGTGGGACATCTTCTTGCTCGGGGGCAGGACCGTCACCGCGGTGGTCATGATGTCCGCGGCGCTCATGTCCTCGAACAGGCCGGCGTACGCGGAGAGATCGTTCCTATCGCTCATCGATGCCCTTGAGCCCGGCCCCGTGGAGCTTGCCGCAGGAGGAGTACATGTAGCCCTTGGTGCGCAGGAGGAGGAAGTCGGAGGCCTTCGCCAGCCTGATGGTCTCCGGGGGTATGTTCTTGCAGCGGACGAAGACCAGCCCGAGCAGCTCGGTCACCAGGGCGGTCCGGACCACCTGGGGGTGGATGTACCCGGTCAGCACCAGCTGGTTCGGCCCGCACAGGGCGAGGATGTCGCTCATCATGTCCGCGGCCCCGGCGTGCTTGACCTCGATGTCCAGCTTGCTCTCCCCGGACAGCACCTCCGCGTCGAGAATCCGTGCCACCTCGCGAACCGTCATCGCACACCTCCTGGTCGGCAAGCGCCGAAAGCCGGGCCCCGAAAGCCCCGCGACGGCTCAGTTTTCCCGATAGATGTCCCGCTCGTACTCGCTCTCCAGGCGCAGCTTGTGGCCCGCCTCCTCCTTCGCGAGCGACTGGAACAGGGAGCGCGTCGCGTCGTCGGGACTCAGGGCGGCCAGGTCGCCGTACAGTTCCATCGACGCTTTTTCCCGGCGCATGGCGACGATCAGGCACTCCTGGTAGTCCATGTCCGGCGTCGGCGAGATGTCCACGAGGTAGTCCACGATCTTGAGGTTGGTCACGCCGCCCAGGGCCGCCACGAACGAGCCGCCCGTCTTGAGCGCTTCCAGCCGCTCCCGGTGCCCCTGTTCAACCGCGGCGAAGCCGGAGAACAGCTCCCTGAGCTGCTCCGACTCCAGCTTTGAGCCCCATTCAAGGTAGAAATCCCGCGCTTCCACCTCTTTCTCGATGGCGAAGTCGAGGACCCCGGCGACCGAGCCGAAAGTGGACAGGGCCAGCATCGGTTTTCCGCAGCACTGCAGCGTGCCGGCGCCGTCGCGGATCACCTTGATTATCCTGGAGCAGTCGACGCATTTGAGAAAGTCCGTCATGGCACGCCTCCCCATACGGGTACGATTCTAGCATGAGCCGCCGCAATGCGCAAATTGAGGCCGTTCCACGCAGGTGAAGATATTTTCATCCTGGACATGGACTTACGGAGACGGATCGCCGGGAGCCCGCCTGGTAAAATAATATTTTTTATCTCGATAGTTTTTCTTGACAGATTGCCGGGAGCAAAATACCCTGAACCGTCGCCTTGCACCCGTTCGCTCTGCACCAGGATGTTTTTCAGGACGCGCTACCCTACGCATGCCTCAGGAGTCCGGAACCATGGTCGTGAGCGAAGTAATAGAACGGCTGGACCTCGACGTACTGGCCCAAGGCGCAGACCGCCCCGTCACGGGAGGCTACGTCGCGGACCTCCTCTCCGACGTGATAGCCAACGCGGCCGAGGGCGACGTCTGGATCACCGTTCAGCAGCACCTGAACATCATCGCGGTCGCCCAGCTCAAGAAAGTCGCCGCGATACTCCTTCCCGCCGGCAGCAAGCCCGCGCAGTCGGTCATCGACCGGGCCGGCGCCGAGGGCATACCGCTGCTGCTGGGCAAGGTCGGGGCCTTCGAACTCTGCGGCCGGCTGCACGCCCTCCTCCAAAAACCGAACGAACCATAACCCCAAGGAGGCTTTCGTGGAATCCAAGCAGATCCATATCCCGGACAACGCCGAGTACAGGGAACTGAAGCTGTTCATCGAGGCGAACAGCTCGACGCCGGGTCCCCTCATCCAGGTGCTGCACCGCGCCCAGAAGATCTTCGGATACCTTCCCATGGAGGTCCAGCACTTCGTGGCCCGCGAGCTCGGCGTGCCCCACTCCCAGGTGTACGGGGTGGTGACGTTCTACAATTTCTTCCGCACCGAGCCCATAGGTGACCATATCGTCAACATCTGCCTGGGTACCGCCTGCCACGTGAAGGGCGCTTCCGAGATACTCAAGGCGCTCGAGAAGGAACTCGGGATACGCGTGGGCGGGACCACCAAGGACCGCTTCTACACCCTGTCCACCGCGCGCTGCTTCGGCGCCTGCGGCCTCGCCCCGGTCATGATGGTCGACGACGAGGTGTACGGCAGGCTCAATCCCCAGAAAACGATACAGATCCTCAAAGATCTCCGCACCGCACAGACGGTCAAGTGACAACGCCAAGGAGGCCCGCATGAAACTCGAGGAACTGCGCGCGATACGCGAGAAGAGCGAAAAGGAAATGGCCCTGCGCGACGGCAAGTCCCGCATCAGGGTGGTGGTTGGCATGGGCACCAGCGGCATAGCGGCAGGCGCGCGCGAGACCCTCAAGGCACTGCTCGACGAGGTGGCCAAGAGGGAGCTCCGGGACGTGGTCGTCAGCCAGGCGGGCGAGCGCGGCCTCAGCTCGCACGAGCCGGTGGTGTCCGTGTTCGAGGAAGGCAAGCCCACGGTCGTGTACGGCAGCGTATCCGCGGAGCTGGCCCGCAGGATCGTCGCCGAGCACCTGGTAAACGGGAATCCCGTCTCCGGCAGCGTCATCGAAATCAACAGCTGAAGGCGGGGCCGTCATGAAGAAGCGTCTTGATGTCCTGATTTGCGGGGGTGGCGCCTGCATCTCGTCGCAGAGCCGTGAATTCAAGGAAGCGTTGCTCGCCGCCATCGGCGAGAAGGGCCTCGCGGCGGAAATCAACGTGGTGGAGACCGGCTGCATGGGCCCGTGCGAGCTCGGGCCGGTCATGGTCGTGTATCCCGACGGATCCTTCTACATCAACCTGAAGGTGAAGGACGCCGCGCGGATCGTCGACGAGCACTTCCTGAAAGGCCGGCCGGTCAACGACCTGCTCTGGCTCGCTCCCGAGGCCCGCAAGATCGTCGAGCAGAAGAAGCAGGTGCCGTTCTTCGAGAAGCAGAAGAAGATCGTGCTCTCCAACTGCGGCAGGATAGACCCCGAGAACATCGAGGAGTACATAGGCCAGCGGGGCTACGAGGCCCTGGGCACCGTGCTCACCACGATGAAGCCGGCCGAGGTGGCCTTGGCGGTCGAGAAGTCCGGGCTGCGCGGCCGGGGCGGCGCGGGATTCCCCACCGGCCTCAAGTGGAAGCTGGCCCTCCAGAACCCGGGCGACCGGAAGTACATCATCTGCAACGCCGACGAAGGCGACCCCGGTGCCTTCATGGACCGCGCGGTGCTCGAGGGCGACCCCCACACGGTGATCGAGGGAATGGCGATAGCCGGTTACGCCATAGGCGCGAACAAGGGCTACGTCTACGTGAGGGCCGAGTATCCCCTGGCCATCGCGCGGCTGGAGGTCGCCATCAGGCAGGCCCGGGAGATGGGCATGCTCGGCAAGCGCATCTTCGAGACCGACTTCGAGTTCGACATAGAGATGCGCATGGGAGCCGGCGCCTTCGTCTGCGGCGAGGAGACGGCCTTGATCGCGTCGGTCGAGGGCAAGCGCGGGCAGCCCCGGCCCAAGCCGCCCTTCCCCGCGCAGCGCGGCCTCTGGAACAGGCCCACGGTCATCAACAACGTCGAGACCCTGGCCACCGTCCGCCACATCTTCAACAACGGCGTCGAGTGGTTCGCGTCCATAGGCACCGAGAAGAGCAAGGGCACCAAGGTCTTCGCCCTGTCCGGCAAGGTGGTCAACTCCGGCCTGGTCGAGGTGCCCATGGGCATCACCCTCGGCGAGCTGGTCTTCGACATCGGCGGGGGCATTCCCGACGGGAAGGCCTTCAAGGCGGTGCAGACCGGCGGGCCCTCCGGCGGCTGCATACCCGCCAAGTTCCTGAACTCGCCCATCGACTACGAGTCGCTCAAGGCCCTGGGCTCGATCATGGGCTCCGGCGGCCTCATCGTCCTGGACGAGGATTCCTGCATGGTGAACATGGCCAAGTACTTCCTGGAGTTCTCTCTCGAGGAATCCTGCGGCCAGTGCGCGCCCTGCCGGATCGGGCTCAAGCACATGCACTCCCTGCTCGAGAAGATAACCTCCGGGCAAGGCACCATGGAGGACCTGGACAAGCTCGAGTCGCTGGCGAACACCGTCAGGTCCACGTCGCTCTGCGGACTCGGCCAGGCGGCCCCCAATCCCGTCATCTCCACCCTCAAGTACTTCCGGCACGAGTACATCGAGCACATCCAGCGGAAGAAATGCTCCCCCGGCGTGTGCGCCGCGCTCTACAACGCGCCCTGCGAGAACTCCTGCCCGGCCAACGTCGACGCGGCGGCGTACATTTCCTACATGGGCGACGGCAAGCTGATGGAGGCCTACTTCAAGCACATGGAGCACAATCCCTTCCCGATCGTGTGCGCCCGCGTGTGCCCGGCCTTCTGCGAGAAGAAGTGCGCGCGCGGAAAGTACGACGAACGCGTGGCCATACGCGAGGTCAAGCGCCTGTTCGCCGACTGGGCGATCGAGCAGGGCATGGGCTTCACGCCCCCCAAGAAACCCAGGAAGGAGCGCGTCGCCATCGTTGGCGCCGGCCCCGCGGGACTCTCCTGCGCGTTCTACCTGACGCGCATGGGTTACCTGCCGGTGGTGTTCGAATCCCTCCCGGTGGCGGGCGGCATGATGAAGGTGGGCATTCCCGACTACCGCCTGCCCAAGGACAAGCTCGAGGCCGAGATATCGGTCATACAGGGCGCGGGCGTCGAGATCCGGCTCAACTCGCCCGTCTCTTCCATAGATTCGCTGTTCGAGCAGGGCTTCAAGGCGGTCTTCGTGGGCACGGGCGCCCACCAGGCCATGCCGCTGGACATCGAGGGCTCGGACCTGCCCGGAGTGGTGAGCGGCATCGACTTCCTGCGCCAGGTCAATCTCGGCCAGGGCTTCGACGTAGGCAACGACGTCGTGGTGGTCGGCGGCGGTTCGACAGCGATGGACGCCGCGCGCACGGCCAAGCGCCTCGGCGCGCACAACGTGCGCATCGTGTACCGCCGCACCCGCAACGAGATGCCCGCCCAGCTCGACGAGGTGGTCGACGCGGAGGACGAGGGCATCGAGATGGATTTCCTCGCCAACCCGCTGAACATCGTCGAGACCGGGGGCAAGGTGAGCGGCATACGCTGCATCAAGACCGAGCTCGCGGACTTCGACGATTCCGGCAGGCGCAGGCCCGTCCCGGTGGCGGGCAGCGAGTACAGGATACGCGCGAACCTGGTCATACCCTGCCTGGGCCAGAAGCTCAGCCTGGGGCTGACCGGCGGCAAGCTCAACCTCGACCGGCGGGGCTGCATCGCAGTCGACGAGCGGACGGGCGCGACCAACGTGCCGGGCGTGTTCGCCGGCGGCGACGCCATCTGCCCGTCCACGGTGATCGAGAGCGTGGCGCAGGGCCGGCTGGCCGCGGTGCAGATCGACCGGTACCTCGGCTACGACGGCAAGCTCTTCGAACGGGAACGCAAGCCGGTGCTCGTCGCCTACGACGAGGAAGCCTACCTGAAACCGCTGCCGCGCCTGAAGCCGCACCTGGAACGGGCCGAGACCCGCATCAGCAGGATGGCCCTCGAGGTCAACCGCGGATTCTCGCTGACCGAGGCGATGGAAGAGGCGCGGCGCTGCCTGCACTGCGACCGCAACCAGCCGCCCAGGCCTGAATCGGCCGTGGAAAGCGCGCCCAGGATAGAGGCCATGCTATGAGGAAGGAAATGAACACGCAAGAGATCCTGCAACGACACGGGAAGGGCGCGGACGAGCTGCTGGGCCTGCTGCACGAACTGCAGGACGCGCACGAGCGGCACTACCTGCCGCCGGAGAGCCTGGGCGCGGCCGCCGAGCACATGGGCCTGCCGGCGAGCGAGGTGTACGGGGTGGCCAGCTTCTACACCATGTTCAGCCTCAAGCCGAGGGGGCGGTACATCGTCCGCGTCTGCCAGTCGCCGCCCTGCCACCTGCTCGGATCGACCGACGTCTCCAGGGAGCTCGTCAAGGAGCTCGGGGTGCAATTAGGGGAGACGACCGCAGACGGCATGTTCACCCTCGAGATGTCCTCGTGCCTCGGGGTCTGCGGCGTCGCCCCGGCCATGATGATCAACGACGAGGTGTACGGCAACCTCACGGTGGCGCGCATCGGCGAGATCATCGACGAGAAGAGGAGCGCCACATGAGCATCTACCGTACCCACATCCTGGTGC
This sequence comes from Spirochaetota bacterium, assembly GCA_022709445.1. Lineage (GTDB taxonomy): Bacteria > Spirochaetota > Spirochaetia > Treponematales > UBA12059 > JAKLIU01. Next base: position 15,231 of record JAKLIU010000006.1, read on the forward strand.
CGATCGACGAAGGCACCGTCCAGGCGGGGGTGTTCGAGGTGAAGCGGACGCTGGAGCGGGAAATCCGGGAACGGGGTCTCGAAGGCGAAGTCAGGGTGCTCGAGACCGGCACCGTCGGCATCGTCGGCAAGGGCGTGCTGCTCGCCGTCTATCCGGACCGGATCTACTACTCCGGCATGCGCCCGTCGGACGTCGCCCTCCTGGTCGAGGAACACCTGCTCAAGGGCCGCGTGCCCTCGAGCCTCAAGCACGCCCCCCTCGACCTGCAGGACGGGGCCAAGGTCCTCCACCGCACGGGCCTCACGCTGCCGCAGAAGCGCGTGGTGCTCGACAAGGCCTGGAAGGTTGCGCCGGACGACATGCGCGAGGTGCTCGCCTCCGGCGGCTACGCGGGGCTCGAGCGGATCGTGGCTGACAGGATGACGCCCGAGGCGGTCATCGACGAAGTCAAGAAATCCGGCCTGCGCGGCCGCGGCGGCGCGGGCTTCCCCACGGGGCTCAAGTGGGAGCTCACCCGCAACTCGCCGGGCGGCCGGAAATACATCATATGCAACGCCGACGAGGGCGAGCCGGGCACCTTCAAGGACCGCCTGATCCTGGAGGGCGACCCGCACCGCATCGTGGAAGCCATGACCATCGCCGGCTACGCGATGGGCGCGACCAAGGGCTACGTCTACATACGCGGGGAGTACGCGCTCTCCATAGAGCGCATGCAGAAGGCCATCGACCAGGCTCGCGAGTACGGCCTGCTCGGACCCGACGTGCTCGAGCACGGTTTCGCCTTCGACCTGGAGATCAAGAAGGGCGCGGGCGCCTACATATGCGGCGACGAGACCGCCCTGCTCGAATCGCTGGAAGGCAAGCGCGGCAATCCCCGCATCAAGCCGCCCTACCCCGTGGCCCACGGCCTGTGGCAGGAACCCACCTCGGTGAACAACGTCGAGACCCTCGCGAACGTTCCCGGCATCATCGCCAGGGGAGCCGGGTGGTTCCGCACGATGGGTACGGAGAAGTCCAGCGGCACCAAGGTGTTCACCATACTCGGGCATGTCGAGCACCCCGGCCTCGTCGAGGTGGAGATGGGCACGCCGCTCCGCGAGCTGGTCTTCTCCTACGGAGGCGGCGTGTCGGGCGGCAGGAAGTTCAAGGCTGCCCTGCTCGGCGGAGCCTCCGGCGTGTTCCTTCCCGAGGGGCTCCTGGACGTCCGCATGGACTTCGAGAGCCTCAAGGAGAACAAGGCCGTGCTCGGCTCGGGGGCGGTGCTGGTGATGGACGAGGACGCGTCGATCGTCGACATGCTGTTTTCCATCCTCAAGTTCTTCGCCCACGAATCCTGCGGCCGCTGCGCCCCATGCCGGATCGGCACCCGCCAGCTGCTCAACCTGGCCTGGAAGCTGCGCCGGGGCAAGGGCCGGGAAACCGACCTGGACACGATGCTGAGGCTCGCCGAGCTCATGTGCGGAACCGCGCTCTGCCCGCTCGGCCAGTCGGTGATCATGCCGGTCCGGAGCGCGATCGAATATTTCCGCGGCGAGTTCGAAGCCTGCGTCAAGAAGACAACCGAGGAAGCGAGGGTATGAACATGAGCAACAGCACCGTGCAACTCCATATCGACGGGCATCAGGTGGAGGTGGCCGCCGGCACGACCATACTGGACGCGGCCAAGCAGGCCGGCGTCCAGGTGCCAACCCTGTGCCATCACCAGAACCTGAGCCCCACCGCCTCCTGCGGCGTCTGCATCGTGGAGATAGAAGGCTCGCCGGCCCTCAAGCGGGCCTGCTGCACCCCGGTGGAGCCCGGCCAGAAGATCACGACCAACTCGCAGCAGCTGCGCGGGCTGCGGAAGTCGCTGGTCGAGCTGATCCTCTCCAACCATGCGGTCGAGTGCCCGACCTGCGCCTCCAACGGCAAATGCGAGCTGCAGGACCTCGCGAACAGCATGGGCGTCGAATTCGACCGATTCGAGAAGGTGGTGGACAAGCGGCCGAACGACACCACGAGCGTGTCCATCTCCCGCGAGCCCAACAAGTGCATCGCCTGCGGACGCTGCGTCACCGTATGCAACGAGATCCAGACCGTGAACGCCATCACCATGTCCGACCGCGGTTTCGACGTGGCGGTAGGCACCTTCTTCAACGAGGGGCTCGGGAACAGCTCCTGCGTCAACTGCGGCCAGTGCACCGTGTTCTGCCCGACCGGCGCCCTTCGCGAGCGCTCGGAGACGGATTCTGTGTGGAACGCCATCCTCGATCCCAAGAAGGTCGTCGTGGTGCAGGAAGCGCCGGCGATCCGCGTGTCCCTGGCTGAGGAATTCGGCCTGGACATGGGCGAGGTGACCGTGGGCAAGATGTACGCCGCCCTCAAGCGGCTCGGCTTCGACTACGTGTTCGACACCAACTTCACCGCCGACCTCACCATACTGGAAGAGGGCACGGAGCTCATCGACCGGGTCAAGACCGGGGGCAAGCTCCCCCTGATCACCTCATGCTCCCCCGGATGGATCAAGTTCATGGAGACCTACTTCCCGGATTTCGGCGAGTACACCTCCACCTGCAAGTCGCCCCAGCAAATGTTCGGCGCGCTGGTCAAGACCTACTTCGCCAAGGAGCGCGGCATCGATCCGGCAGACGTGGTGTCGGTGTCCATCATGCCCTGCACCGCCAAGAAATTCGAGGCGAGGCGCCCCGAGATGCGGGACTCGGGCTTCCAGGACGTGGACTACGTCCTGACGACACGCGAACTGGTGCGCATGATCAAGGAAGCCCGGCTCGACTTCAAGAACCTCCCCGAGGAGTCAGCCACCGACATCATGGGCGCCTACACCGGCGCTGCCACCATCTTCGGCGCGACCGGCGGCGTCATGGAGGCGGCGATACGCAGCGCCTACTACCTCCTGGTCGGCCAGAGCCTCGCCAACCTGGACGTGAAGATCGTGCGCGGCATGGAGGGCATCAAGGAAGGCACGCTCTCCATCCCTTCCAAGGAACTCGGCACCCTGGACGTGAAGGTCGCCGTGGCCCATGGCCTCGGGAACGCGCGCAAACTCCTGGACAAGGTCCGCAGGCAGATAGCGGAGACCGGCAAGAGCGAGTACGCCTTCATCGAGATCATGGCCTGCCCCGGAGGCTGCGTGGGCGGGGGCGGCCAGCCCTACGGATGCACCATAGCGGACCGCGCCCGGCGTGGGGAGGGTTTGTACAGGGAGGACGCCGGCATGGCCAAGCGCCAGTCGCACGAGAATCCCGAGGTCGCCCGCATCTACAAGGAATTCCTCACGAGCCCGGGCTCCGAGAAATCCCACCAGCTCCTGCACACCTGCTACTGGGAGCGCTCCATCCAGAGCGGCTCCTGCCTGGAACTGAAGACCCACAAGCACGCGGCCTCGCACGCCCATTGATGGGCACGCGCCGGGGCCGTCCGGCCGGGAGTCCCTTGCGGGCTCCCGGCCGTTTCATTCCGCTCGTCCGCCTTCTGACCGCCGGCCCTCCCCCGGGAGCCGGTTCGTAGACATCGCCGCGCGTTGCGGTATATAAAGCCTCATGCCGATACGCGCAGTGGGCTTTGACATAGACGGTACCCTCTACCCGGCCAACGCCCTGTTCGTTCGCATGGCGACGGAGGTCGCTCGCTCGCCGCGGCTGTTCCTCGCCTTCAACGCGACCCGGCGCGACCTGCGCAGGCTGGACGCCGGCGCCGTCTTCAGGTCCGCGCCGCCTTCGAGCGTCGAGGCCTTCCACCGCCACCAGGCGGCACTGGTCGCGGCCAGGCTCGGGCGCGATCCGGCGCCGGTGTACGAGGCGATAGAGCGGATCTACTACCGCCGTTCGGAAGAGCGGTTCTCCCGCATCATGACCTTCCCCCGGGTGACGGAGACCCTGGATGCCCTGCGCGCGGCCGGCTTGCGGCTCGGCGCCCTGTCCGACTTCCCCTGCGAACGCAAGCTGGAGCTCCTCGGCCTGGCCGGGCGATTCGACGCCGCCATCACCAGCGAATCCACGGGCCTGGTGAAGCCCGACCGGGCATCCTTCGACCTCTTGGCCGCCCGCCTGGGCGTGCCCAACGCCGAGATGCTCTACGTGGGCAACTCGGAGGCCTACGACGTGCGCGGGGCGGCGGCAGCCGGCATGCGGACGGCCTTCATTTCGCGGAGCGCGCGGGCCAGGCGGCGCAGCGGGGCGGACTTCGCCTTCGCCGATTACCGCGAACTGGTCGCGTACGTCCTGTCGGTGAAGGATAGCTGACCCGGCCGGCGCGGTCCCTCAATCCAGCCAGAGCTCGGCGACCACCGGCGTCTCGCGCAGGCGTTCCAGCACCTCGTCGCTGGCCGCGCAGGTGATGCCGGAGTGGGCCTTCACCGTCGCCCCGCCGGCGGCCGTGGGCACGTGCAGGGTGACCGAGCACTGTCCCGACGAGGCGAACAGGATGTCCCGCAGGCTCTCCAGGTCCTCCTCGCGGCGCACGGCGTTCAGGCTGATGTGCAGTTCCCGGTAGCTCTTGTCGCGCAGGTCAGCCGGCTCGACGAACTCCGCCACCTTGAACGGCCCGGTCGATACCGGCTTGAAGATGTAGTCCGCGCCCAGCGCCTTCACCGCCGTGGGCGAATTCATCGCCCCACCCCGATC
>JAKLIU010000060.1 GCA_022709445.1 Spirochaetota bacterium
GGCAGGATCCGGGGAATCCGGGCGTACTGCCCCGATTTGGCCGGATTATCGTATGGTTCGACTATAAAACCGGTTTAGTAGTTTGTCAAAGGGTAGCTCCCGCCGCCCCGGGAGGCGTAATTGACTTGCGTCACGGCCGGATGGGTGGTACCATGACATCCCCCCCGCGGGACGGAACGCCAACCGGCGCTCGGAATCGCGAAGGTTCATTATTTCCCAGGAGGTTGTATGAAACGTTTTGCTCTCGTCCTGGTGGCCTTGCTCGCCATCTTCTCGTTCTCCTGCGTCAGCTCGCCCGCGGAGGCCAAGGCCCCCGCTTCCGCAGAGCTCGTCGTGCTGCACTTCAACGATTTCCACGGCCAGCTCGATGCCGACGCGACCGGCCAGGGCGGCATCGCGGCCATGGCGGCCTACGTCAAGTCCGTCCGCGCCGCCAACCCGAACGTGCTCTTCCTGAGCGCCGGCGACTTCAATACCGGGACCATGGTGTCCGACAAGTACAACGGCATGATCGAGATCGAGCTCTTCAACATGCTCGGCCTCGACGCCACCGCCGTGGGCAACCACGAGTTCGACAAGTCCCCCGAGGCCCTGGCCGCCCAGATCGCCGCGGCCAAGTTCCCCTTCCTGGCCGCCAACATCACCAAGGGCGGCGCTCCCGCCTTCCTGAACTACACCGTGAAGACGGTCGGCGGGCTCAAGGTCGGCATTTTCGCCATCACCACCTCCGACACCTACATCAAGGCCCATCCTCTCAAGGTCGCCGGCTATGACTTCACCGACGAGATCGAGGCGGCCAAGCGCACCGTGAAGCTCCTGCGCGAGCTCGAGAAGGTGGACGTGGTCATCGGCCTGTTCCACACCGGCACCGGCGAAGGCACCGGCCCCACCCCGACCGACAAGATCGTGGCCGCGGTTCCCGGCATCGACCTGGCCATCGACGGCCACAGCCACGCCGACCTGGCCGCCCCGATCATGGTCGGCACCACCCCCATCGTGCAGGCCGCCTACAACGGCAAGAAGCTCGGCCAGGCCGTGCTTTCCTACGCCGCCGGCGCGGTCACCCTCAAGGGCTGGACCTCAGTTCCCATGAATCTCAAGGACAAGGAAGGCAAGCTCCTCGGCGCCGCCATCACCCCGGATCCGGAGACGGCCGCCGTGGTGAAGAAGTACGCCGACGAGATCAAGGCCACCTACGCGGTCCAGATCGCCACCACCACCGCCGCCTACGACCTGGGCGACAAGCTCACCCGCAAGCAGGAGACCGCCCTCGGCAACCTGGTCGCCGACGCCATGATCTGGAAGGCCCGCGCCATGGGCATCAAGGCGGACTTCGCGCTCACCAACGGCGGCGGCATCCGCAAGACCATCCCCGCCGGCGCCGTGACCCGCATGAACGCCTATGAAGTGCTGCCCTTCGGCAACACCCTGGCCTATTTCCAGATGACCGGCGCCCAGGTGCTGGAGCTCTTCGCCAACATCGGCAAGATCCCCCTCGGCAACGGCGGCTTCGCCAACGTTTCCGCCGACGCCCGGTTCTCCATCGACCTGGCCACCGGCACCGTGAAGGACCTGACCATAGGCGGGAAGCCCGTGGACCCGGCCAAGACCTACATCGTCGTGACCAACGATTTCATCGCGGTCGGCGGCGACGGCGTCTACCCGGTGTTCAAGACCCTCAAGTTCACCGACACCTTCATCGACGCCCTCGAGGGCCTGGTGGAGTACATGAAGCAGCTCCCGCAGCCGATGACCCCCGCAGTCGACGGCCGCATGAAGATCATTCCCAAGCCCTGAGCCCGGGAACCGATCCTGCCGTCGCCGTGCGCGACGGCGAGGGCCCCCGCCGGAAGGCGGGGGCTTTTTCATGTCCGGAGGATCAAGCCAGAACGACGACGGCGGCCAGGAGCGTACCCAGCTCGGCCAGTTCCACCGCCGCGCCCAGGGCGTCGCCGGTGTATCCTCCGATGCGGGCGCGGTACCAGCGCCAGACGCCGATGCCGGCGGTGAGGGCGACCAGGCAGCCGGCCAGCAGGGCTCCAGCCGCGGCCAGGGGGCCGAAACCCAGTCCCCAGAGCAGGGCCCCGGGGAAGGCGGCCAGGGAGTAGCCCAGGCCGGAACGGACCGGGGAGACGGCGCCGAGGGCGGAACCCAGTCCGCCGCCCCCGGCAGGGGTCCCGGAGGCGGCCACCGTCATGGCGGCCAGGCGGCCGGCCGTCGGCACCAGGAGGAGGCTGCCCCAGGCGGCCGCCCCACCGGCGGACAGGATGGCGGCCGTGGCGCCCAGCCGGGCCGCGAGCGCCAGGAAGCCGGCGAAGAAACCGTAGGTCCCGAGCCGCGGGTCCTTGAGCACGGCCCGGCATTTCTCCCGGTCGTCGCCCAGGACACCGGCGGCGTCCGCCGTGTCCACCAGGCCGTCCAGGTGGAACAGGTTGAAGAGGAGGTATTGGGCTGTCATGGCGGCCGTGGCTGCGAGATACGGCCCGCGGAAGCACAGGAGGCCGATCGCGGCACCGGCGCAGGCGACACCGCCCGCCGCGAGGCCGACGGACGGGATCATCCAGTCGGCGGAGACGTAATCCGGTTCCCGCCGGAGGCGCACCGGGATCCTGGACATGAGCGACAGGACGCTCAGGGCCCTGTGCCACAGGGCGCTCATGCCGGTGCCCCGTTCCCGCCGCCGCCGATTGATTCCAGGGCGCGCATCCCGGGAAGCAACTCCCGCCATGAGAACAGCTCCAGCTGGACTATTCCGTCGAAACGCTTCAGGAAGGGCGAGAGCGCGCCGAACCAGGCTTCCGACCCGTCGAAGGCGACGTGGTCCCGCGTGCCGTCGAAGCCGTGCAGGTGCAGCTCCCGTATCCGCCCGGCGCGGGCCTCGATCCACGGAACCGGGTCCAGGCCGGCCGCGACCAGGTGCCCGGCGTCGGCGCAGAGCGGCGGCGGTCCCAGGGCGGAGCCGGCGAGCGCAGCATCCGCCCGCATGAACGGCTCGAGCGCGGTGTTCTCGAGGAAGAACCGGTCCGCGCCGTGCTTCCGCCTGAGCCCGTCCAGCGCATCGCAGAACGGTTCGAGCCCTTCCTCCGTCCGGGGAGGGTGCACCACGAAGCTATCCACCCAGCCCGCGAGGCTGTCCACCAGGGGAGCGTGGGCGGCCAGCAGGGCGTCGGGGAGGTGCGCGCTGTACTCGAACTCTGAGGCGAGCGCGCGGATCCCGTCCAGCTCGTCCCGGAGTATCGCGCGGGTGTCGTCGTCGTACATGAAGAACAGGAGCTCAACCCGACGCTGGGAGGTCTCCGAGCGCAGCCAGCGCAGGTTTTCCAGCCAGGTGCCGGGCACCACGTAGGAGGGGACCGAAAGCTTCATTCATTTCACCTTGAGCGGTATGCCGGCAACCATCAGCTCCACCCGATCCGCCGCGGCCGCCAGGCGCGCGTTGGCCAGGCCCAGGACCATGCCGTAGCGGCGGCTCACCGGATCGGCGGGAATCACGCCCATGCCGGTCTCGTTGGTGACGATGACGATGTCGCGGGGCAGCGCCGCGACCAGGCGGTCCAGTATGCCTTCCCATTCGGCTTCCCGCCCCTGGTAGAACAGGTTGTTGAGCCACATGGGGATGCAGTCCAGGATCATGGAAGCGCGCAGCGCCCGGTCGATGTCGACGGGCTCCTCCACGGTATCGAAGGCGCCGGCGCGCTCGGCCCGGTGGCGGCCTATCCGATCCCGCATCTCGTCGTCGAACGCGGTGGCGGTGGCCAGGAAGCTCCTGGGCGCGGGGAAGTCCGCGGCGAGTTCCAGGGCCCTGCGGGATTTGCCGGATTTCACTCCGCCTGTCAGCAGTGTTCTCATGGATCGACCTTAGCGCCGTCCGCCGAGGCTCGTCAATGCGCCTTCCCGTCCGGGCGGCGGGAAGAATGAAAAACGCCACCCCATGCGGGGTGGCGTCGCGCGGCGCGCGGAGGCGCGTCGGACCGATGGCCTCTATTTCTTGCGGGGCGCGGCCTTGGCCTTGGCGGCGGGCTTCCAGTCCGGGTTGGAGACCAGGGCCCTGACGCCGTTCCAGACGCGCTTGCCTTCCTTGACGATGTCGCTTGCGCCGACGTCGGCCACCCAGGAATTGATGGCCAGCAGGGTTGCCCCGACCACGCTCATCGCCACGGTCTCGGCGTCCGCCCCCGCGACCAGCTGGCCCTTGGACTTGGCTTCCTTGATGCAGGCGACCACGCTGTCCTTGTCCCTGGCCTTCAGTTCCGCCAGGCGCTGCCTCAGCTTGGGGTATTGCCTGAAGATGGCGTCCGGCTGCGTGAGGAGGTAGCAGAAGTCCACGTTCTCCTTGAGGGCGGCCAGGATCTTGAAGTACGCGTTCTCGAACCGGTCGAGGCCGACGTGCCCGGCCTCCTTGTAGTACAGCTGGAACAGGTCGAAGAACATCTCGACCACGTCGAACAGGGACTGGAACATGCCGTCCACCCCGTCGAAGTGCCTGAATATCGCGGGTTCAGTGACCCCCGCCTTGGCCGCTATGTTCTTCAGCGTCGCGGCCCTGGGCCCTTCCTCGCGCATCACGATGGCGGCCGACCTAAGCAACGATGACTTGGCCTTGGAATACGGCCAATCATCCCCGAAAATCGTCTCTTCCTTGCTCATGACTACCATACTAATGATTTTGCCCCCGATAGTGAAGCGGTTTTTGCCGTGTCGCGATGGTTTGATGCTTAACTTTGGTAGCAATAATGGTTAACTATAGTGAGTAGCGGCATCTTGGTTATAGAAAATTGTTTTCTTTTGAAGTAACAGGAGTGTAGCATCCTCTGTCAGGGCACGGCGGACGCGATCCAGGTGAACGTGCCGCCCCGCACGGCCTTGATCACCGCCCCCTTCACCGCGTCGCCGTTCCCGTCCAGGGAGACGGTGCCGGTCGCGCCCTCGAATTCCGCGGTCAGGGCCAGCTCGTCCCGGATGCGGTACGGCTCCGCGCTCCCGGCCCGCCTGATCGCCGAGAGGACGAGGAGGTAGCCGTCGAAGCCCAGGGCCGTCACGGCGACCGGGTCCAGGCCGTACCGGGATCGGTACTCCTCCAGGAACATGGAACCCGCGTGGTTCTGCGGGGCGTCCGCCGCGTAAGCGGAGGAAAAGGCCGCGCCCTCGACCGCGGCCTTGCCCAGATCCAGGAATTCGGGTGTTTCCCAGGCGTCTCCGCCCAGGAAAGCCGCCCGCACGCCCGCGGCCCGCGCCTGGGTTATCAGGAGGGCGCTCTCCGTGTAGTTGCCCGGAGCGAACACCACGTCCGGCTCCTTGGCCAGCAGGGTCTCCACGATCTGGCTGAAATCGCGGTCTCCCCGGGCGTAGGCGAGCGAGGCGACCACGGCGTTCGGGTTGCCAGCGAGCCCGGTGAAGGCTGCCGAGAAGAATTCCGCGAGACCGGTGGAGTAGTCGCTGCCCAGGTCGCGGACGACCACCGCGGTGCTTGCCCCGAGCTCGCCCCGGGCGTAGTCCGCCATCACCCTGCCCTGGAACGCGTCGGTGTAGCAGACCCGGAAGTAGTACCTGTTGCCCATGGTGACCAGGGGATTGGTGCAGGACAGGCCGATGGCGGGTATGCCCGCCTCCTTCACCACCGGACCAGCGGCCATGGACAGGCTGGAGTCCCAGGAGCCCAGTATGGCCGCCATACCCTTCCGTTCCGCGAGCCGCGCCGCGGCCTTGGCAGATTCCGCCCGGTCCGACTTGTTGTCCGCCATCACCAGCCTGATCCGGTATTCCTTGCCGTCCAGCGTCACGGTCGGGTACAGCTCGTTGGCCAGCCGGATGCCGCTGGCTTCCAGGTTGCCCCCGGCCGCGAAAGCGCCGGTCAGCGGTTCCAGCACCCCGATCTCTATGATGCCGCGCTCGAACGGGGAACGGGCGCACGCGGCGGCCACGAGCAGCGCGGCCGCGGGAACGAGCTTCCTGAAGATGTCCATCCCTCGCCTGGCTCCAGCGCGCACATTCCCTCCCGCGGTCTCGGGCCCTGAGGGCCCGCATTCATGGTAGGAACCGAGACGCGTTCTGTCAAACGGTTTCATGATGCCTGTGCCCTGCGAAATCGTTATTATTGAATATATGAAGACCATGATGCTTTTGCTCATGCCGATGCTCGTCTCCTGCGACGGATCCGGCACGGAAGGCGCGGCAGCCATCACTCGTGCTGGAGGACCGGAAATCGTGAAGCAATCAGATGCCACCCTGTGTTTCGTGGAACCGACGCCCGAGCTCAAGGCAAGGCTGAGCCCGGACCAATGGGAGGTCCTGGTGAACGCGGCGACCGAACCTCCCTTCCGCAACGCCTACTGGGACAATCACCGCGCCGGGATCTACGTGGACGCCATCGACGGAACCCCGCTGTTTTCCAGCCTGACCAAGTTCGACTCCGGCAGCGGTTGGCCCAGTTTCTGGGATCCCATCGATCCGGGGCGCCTCCTCCTGGTGGAGGATGACTCCCTGGGGATGCGCCGTGTGGAGGTCCGGGCGCGCGCGTCGGGAGGCCACCTGGGCCATGTCTTCGAGGACGGGCCTGCGCCCACGGGCCTGCGCTACTGCATCAACTCCGCCAGCCTGCGCTTCATCGACGCGGACAGCCTCGAAGAAGCGGGCTACGGAGACCTGCTCCCCCTGTTCAGCGCGGAACCCTGAGACGCGCCTGGCTCAGGTTTCTATTGACAAAGCCCTTCAGCGGGGGTAGTTTGTCGTGTTGCGTTTCAAATTTCGCAATAAAATTTCGGCTTTAGAAACGGACCACAATGAGCGAATCCGCGCTGAAGGCTTTCGACCTGCTCTTTCACCTGTCACGTTCCGGCAGTTCCTCGTTGGCCCGCCTCTCCCGCGATACCGGCTGGGACAAGGCGACCGCGCTCAGGTACCTCACCGCGATGGAGAAACGCGGGGTAGTGGAGCGCCGGGACGGGGACTGGACCCTGGGCTTGACCCTGGTCGAGCTGGCCAGTCGCGTTCCCGTGACCGAGAACGTGGCAAATCGAGCCAAACCCATACTCGAGGAGCTGGCCAGGGGCACGGGTGAATCCGCCAACCTCTCGGCCTACGCCGGCAACGACGTCATGTATGTGGCCAAGGCTGACGGCGGCAGGGCGCTCCGCCTGCGCATCAATCCCGGCGACCGCCTGCCGCTCTACTGCTCGGCCGCCGGCAAGTCCATCCTGTCGCGGCTCCCGGCCGCCATCCGCGCCCAGTACATATCGGAGGCCAAGCTGGCCCCGGTCGCGCCCAAGACCATCACCGACCCGGTGCGCCTGAGCGACGAGATCGACGAGACCATTCGCCGCGGCTGGGCCATGGACGACGAGGAGCTGGAACCGGGCCTGGTGTGCTACGGCATGCCCCTGGAACTGCCTCGGTACGGCTTCGCGGGGGCGGTCAGCGTGTCCGGCCCGTCCGGCCGCATGCACCAGGCCCGCGAGGAGATCCTCGCCGCCCTGCGCTGGGCCATAGACGCGCTCCTGACGGAGCTGGGCGGCTTCCACGACGACGCCAACACCCCGATCTTCGGGCCGGGCCGCGGCGGTTTCCGCAGCAATGACTGGCATCGCCCGGGTTCCGAAGTCTACGAGTGATCCCGTGACCGGTCCCGTCCTGCGGCCCGGGCTCTGCAAGCGCTGCCTGCGCTGCCTCCTGGACTGCCCCGCCGGGGCGTTCGGCCGCGACGGCGACCTGCCCGTCCCCGTGCCGGGCCTCTGCACCCGCTGCGGGCTCTGCGTCTCGCGCTGCCCGAAGGGGGCCCTGGAGCTGCCCGGCGGGCCGGCCGGGAGCCCGTTCACGACTCCCGGCGACCCGTCCTGATCAGAAGGCCTGCACCGCCTCGCGTTCCTCCTCGGCATGGCTCTCCCCGGGCTCGTCGACCGCCGTCGGCTGGCCCTCGCGCTTGGGGACCGGCTTGAACTCCACGTGCTCGGCCACGATCTTGACCTTGGACTGGTTCTTGCCGTTCGCGTCCACCCAGCGGTCCTGCTTGAGCCTGCCGACCACTCGCACCCCGCGCCCCTTCTTCAGCACCTCGCCGCAGGTCTGCGCCAGGCGCGACCAGGTGTCCACGTCGAAGAAGTTGGTTTCCTGCTCGGTCTGTTCGTCCTGCTTGTAGTAGCGGTTGGACGCCACCGAGAAGCAGCAGAGCGTGTGGCCGTTGGCCATGGGCTTGAGCGTGGGATCCCTGGTGAGATTGCCTTCCAGTATGATGGAATTCAGGTTGCTGAGCATGCGTGCCTCCATGGTCCCCATCGGCCCGGCTTTCCGGCGCGGCGTCGTCGAGACGGGTCCCGATCGGGTTCGTGCGATTCCGGCGCCCCAGGGCGCCGTGCCGCCGGGCATCCCGTCCGCCGGCGGGGGTGCTACGCTTCCGGGAGCCGTGCCGCATGCGGCCCGCATGCCCGCGTCGGCTTGACCGGTACCCGTGCCGAACCTACAATCGACCCACGAACCCGCATGGAGTGACGATGCACGAACCCGGCCAGGATCCCTACGCGCCCCTGACTCCCCGCTCGCTCAAGGACGAGTTCATCGAGCGCTTCGAGTCGCTCATCCTCTCCGGCCGCTTCAGCCCCGGGGAGCGCGTGCCGTCCGAGCGCGACCTGGGCTCGATGTTCGGCGTGTCCCGCCCCGTGGTGCACGAGGGCCTGCGCGCCCTGGAGTCCAGGGGCCTGGTGACCATCGAGAGCCGCCGCGGGGTCAGGGTAAACGACTACCGCCGGGAAGGCTCCATAGAAATGCTCCTGTCCATCCTCAACTACTCCGGCGGCAAGCTTTCCCCCGAGCTGTTCGACGGCGTGTTGGAGATGCGGCTCCTGTTCGAGAGCGAAACCGCCAGGCTCGCGGCCGCCAGGCGCACGGAGGCCCAGCTGGCCGCCATCGAGGACATCGTCCGCCGGGAATCGGGCCTGGACTCGCCGCAGCCGCAGGCCGTCACCGCCATCGACTACGAGTTCCACCTGGCGGTGGCCATCGCGAGCGGCAACCAGATCTATCCCCTGCTCATGAACAGCTTCCGGCGCATCTACCGCAACATCCTGGACCTGTTCTACTCGGACCCGGGCGTCATCCCCACGGTGTTCGCCCTTCACGGCCGGCTGTCCGCGGCCATTGCCGCCCGCGACCAGGAGCTCGCCAAGGGGGCCATGCAGGAGATCCTGGCCTACGGCGAGCGCAACCTGAGGCGCATCCTCCTTCACTGAGCCGATTCCCGGCTTGACGGGACGGGGAAGTCGTCGTATAACGTGG
>JAKLIU010000061.1 GCA_022709445.1 Spirochaetota bacterium
CCTCCTCAGAGCGCGTGGTCGAGTACGTGGGCTTCCCCTTCACCGCCTCTCCGGATTCCGAGCGCCTCGATTTCGCCCGCGCCAACCCGGCCGGTTTCCGGCGGCTCAGGCTCTCGCGCATCACCGTGACCTCGTCCCTCAAGGACGCCCAGTCGGTGCTGTCGCGCATCCAGTCAGGCGCCATCTCCTTCGAGGACGCCGCCAAGAACCACTCCAAGGACGCCTACGCGTCCAAGGGCGGCGACATGGGCCAGCGCTACGCCTGGGAGCTCAAGGGCGATTTCAAGGATCCCGCCTCCCTCGACGGCCTGGTTTCGCTCGCCGCCGGGGCCTACTCGCCCGTCTACGAGACGGTCGCCGGTTCATGGGTGTTCTTCCGCATCGACGAGGCCGCGGCCGATCCCGACTACGCTTCCGCCGACCTCCTGCGCACCGTGACCGAATACCTCAACGCCTACGAGAAGGGCCGCATGGAGGATTGGGTGGTCGCCAACGCCAGGGAGTTCGCCGCCGCCGCCAAGGACGACTTCATCGGCGCCGCGGCGAGCCGCTCCCTCCCGGTCAGGGAGACCAACGCCTTCCCGCTCAACTACGGCGGGGCCTTCAACCTGGGCTACTTCTCCCTGTTCGGTGCGCTCGACGCCACGGACAAGCCGGAAATCGCCGGGGCGGACAGCGACGAGGCGTTCCTGAGGACCGTCTTCTCCCTGCAGCCCGGGACGGTCTCCGAGCCTCTGGTGCTGAACAACTACGCCCTGGTGCTCAGGGTCAAGGAAGTCCGGGCGGCGGACGACAGCACCCTGGGCCTGGTCGAGGCCTACTACCCCAGCCTGGTCCAGTACAGCGCCCAGAACGACCTGTCCGCGAGCATCCTCCGCAGCGACCGACTCAAGGACGACTTCCTCCCCACCTTCTCACGGATCTTCGCCGCGGGCGAGTGACCGTCGCATGGGCGAACACGGTCCCCTGCCCGTAGATACGGGCAGGGGTCTTTCTTTATGGTACCGGGGACGTTCGATCTACTCCCGGCACGATCCGTCCGCCGCCCCCGTGAAGGCCGCCCTGGCGGCGGTCGACTCCGCCGGCACCCTCTACCTGGTGCCGTCGCCCTGCCTCTGCCACGGACTCGGCGAACTGGCCGGCCGCATGAAGGAAGGCAGCGCCATACTCTGCGTCGAAACCGACCAGGAACTCATGGCGCTCGCCGTGGAGGCGTCCAGGGATCTGCGCTCGGCCCACCCGGGACTTGCGCTGATCAGGAGCGACGACCTGCGGGCCGCGGTGGACTGGGCGCGGGGCATGGGCAGCTTCAGGCGGGTGGAACTGGTCAGGCTCTCCGGCGGCTACGACCTGGACAGGCCGTTCTACGACGCCCTCCTCTCGGCCCTCGTCGCCGAAGTGGCGCTTGGCCTGCGCAATCGCGTGACCCTGGTCCGCATGGGCCGGCTCTGGGCCAGGAACCTGGTACGCAACCTCGGGAGCCTGCCCTGGGAGGACGCGGTTCGGCCGCTCCCCGATAATTCCGCGGTGGCCGTCTGCGGGGCGGGACCGTCCCTCGATGCCGCCCTGCCCTTCCTGCTCCGCAACGCGGGCAGGCTCCACGTCATGGCATGCGACACTGCCTGCGGCCCGCTGGCCGCCGCAGGCGTTCCCGTGGACTCGATCGTCTGCCTGGAAGGGCAGGTGTACAACCTGGCCGACTTCCTCCCGATGGAAGGCAGGCGGGCACGGCTCTGCGTCGACCTGTCGGCCCATCCATCCAGCTTCCGGGCCCTGAGCGGCCCCAAGCTGCTCCTGGCGAGCGCCTGGGACGATTCCGGGCTGCACGGTCGGCTGGCGGCGGCCGGACTGCCCATCCTGGGAGTGCCTCCCCTGGGCTCGGTGGGCGTCCTGGCCCTGCACCTGGCGCGCGTCCTGCACGGCGGGCCCATCCTGTTCGCCGGACTGGATTTCGGCTTCGAGCCGGGCCGCACCCACTGCTCGGGCAGTCCCGTCGAACTGGCGGAAGCCAGGCGGGAATCCAGGCTGTACCGCCGCGACGGCCGCTGGGCGGCGACCTTCCGCCCAGGAGTGCGGACGCTCGCCGGGGGGGCCTTGTGCGACCCGGCCCTCTCCATGTACGCGGGCCTGGCCGCCGAGGAGCTCGAGCGGGCGGGGAGCGGGGGCAGGGTGACCGTGGATCTGCGGACGGGAGCCCGCCATCCCCTGCCGGCCGCCGCCGCGGGCTTCACGGCGGCGGAACGCATCCTTGCCGGATGCCCGGCGGCGGATCGTCCGGCCCGTGCGGAACCGGGAGCGCCCGGGGAAGCAGCCGAGTGGAGACGGCGCGCGGAAAGCTTCCTGGAAGCCGAGGCGCGCGTCATGGGGGAGCTCCGCGGCGCCCTGCGCGACGGCTGCGACCGGGACCGCCTCTCGGGACTGGTAGCGCGGGCCGACTGGTCCTTCTCGCACTTCCCGGATCCCGAACGGGTCCGCGCCCTGAAGCTGGACGCCCTCAGGCGGCTCGCGGCCGAGGCCGGCTACTGGGAAGGTCTCCTGTCCGCGCGGCGGGAACCCGGGTCGCCCTAGCGGCGATCCTCGTCCTCGTTTTCGCGCAGCACGGCCATGAAGGATTCCTGGGTCAGTTCCACGTCGCCGACCATCTTCATGCGCTTCTTGCCTTCCTTCTGCTTCTCAAGCAGCTTGCGCTTGCGCGTGATGTCGCCGCCGTAGCACTTGGCCAGCACGTCCTTGCGCAGCGGGTTGACCGTCTCGCGTGCGACGATGGTCCCCCCGATCGCGGCCTGGATGGCTATCTTGAACTGCTGGCGGTCCATCGAGCCCTGCAGGCGCTCGCAGACCCGGCGGCCGCGGTCGGTGGCGCTTGGGCGGTAGACCAGCTGGGCCAGTGCGTCCACGGGTTTCGAGTTGATCAGTATGTCCAGCTTGGCCAGGTCCGTGGGCTTGTAGGTCGAGATCTCGTAGTCGAAGCTGGCGTAGCCGCGGCTGGTGCTCTTGAGCTTGTCGTAGAAGTCGAAGAGCACCTCGGCCAGGGGCATCTCGAAGGTCAGCTCCACGCGCTTCTCGTCCAGGTGGACGAAGCCGGTCTGCACCCCGCGCTTGTTCACGCAGAGGGTGATCAGGTTGCCGATGTAGGCCAGCGGCGTGATGATCTGCGCCTTGATGTAGGGTTCCTCGGCCGACTCGATCTGGGACGGGTCGGGATAGTCAGCCGGATTGTCGATCGTCACTTCCTCCGAGCGGCGCGCGAGCCTGAGCCGGTAGCGGACGCTGGGGGCGGTCATGATGATGGCCTGGCCGTATTCCCGTTCCAGCCGCTCCTGCACCACCTCCAGGTGGAGCATGCCCAGGAAGCCGCAGCGGAAACCGAAGCCCAGGGCGGCCGAACTGTCCTTCTCGTAGATGAGCGACGCGTCGTTCAGCTTGAGCTTCTCCATCGCCACCTTGAGCTCGTCGTAGTCCGCGGTGTCCATGGGGTAGATGGACGAGTAGACCACCGGCTTCACCTCCCGGAAGCCCGGGAGGGGCTCGGTGGCCGGATTGGACGCCCCGGTGACGGTGTCGCCCACGCGCACGTCCGAGACGGTCTTGATGCCCGCGATGATGTAGCCCACCTCGCCGGCGGACAGGCTGTCCGACGGAGCCAGGCGCAGCTTGAAGTGGCCGGTCTCCTCCACCTCGTACTCCGAGTCGTTGTACATGAAGCGGATCTTCATGCCCGGCTCGATCCGGCCGTCAAAGAGCCGCATGTGGACCACGACGCCGCGGTAGGGATCGTAGTGGCTGTCGAAGGTGAGGGCCCTGAGGACCGCGTCCTTGGAGCCGGAGGGCGCGGGGACGCGCTCGACGATGGCCTCGAAGAGCTCGTCGATGCCCAGACCCATCTTCCCGGACACGCAGAGCGCGGTGTCCCCGTCCAGGCCCAGGTCGTGGCTGATCTGGTGCCTGGCGTCGGGTATGTTCGCGGCGGGCATGTCTAACTTGTTGATGACGGGTATGATCTCCAGGTCGTGCTCGAGGGCCATGTACATGTTGGACAGGGTCTGGGCCTCGACGCCCTGGGTGGCGTCCACGAGCAGGATGGCGCCTTCACAGGAGCTGATGGCGCGGGATACCTCGTAGGAGAAATCGACGTGGCCCGGGGTGTCCACCAGGTTCAGGATGTACTCGAGGCCGTCCTTCGCGGTGTAGCTGAGGGTCACCGCCTGGCTCTTGATGGTGATCCCGCGCTCGCGCTCTATGTCCATGTTGTCGAGCATCTGGGCCTGGAGCTTGCGTTCGTCCACGATGCGCGCCCGTTCTATGAAGCGATCGGCGAGCGTTGACTTGCCGTGGTCGATGTGCGCTATTATGCAGAAATTGCGGATGCGGGCTATGTCGTGCATGGGGCGAATGTACCCCGAACGCGGCCGCTTGTTCAATCGGAGGGCCGGGCATGCTGGAATCGATGGTCGAGCCGGAACGGATACGGTGCATCACGGACAGGCCGCCGCGCGCGAAGGCGGGGTACGTGCTCTACTGGATGCAGGCCGCCATGCGGGCCGGGGAGAATCCCGCCCTCTGGCACGCCTCCGAGCTGGCGGACGGGCTCGGGCTGCCCCTCCTGGTGCTCTGCGTGCCGGCCGGGCACCCGGCCATGCAGGCCGCCCAGTACCGCTGGATGCTTTCCGGCCTGGCCGAGACCGCCGCGACCCTTCGGAACGCGGGCTGCGCCTTCAGCCTGGCGCCCGGCGATCCCTTCGCCACGGTGTCCGAAGCCGCCAGTGACGCCGCCATCCTGGTGTGCGACGCCGACCCGGCCCCCTGGGCCCGACGCGTCAGGTCGCGGCTCGCGGCCGCCCTGGACCTGCCCATCCTGGAGGTGGACGGGGACTCCGTGGTCCCGCTGGCCGCGGCCAGCCCCAAGCAGGAATGGTCGGCGCGGACGCTCCGACTCAAGATTTCCGGGGCGGTGGGCCACTACCTGGACGCGCCTCCCCTGCCCGTTCCCTCGCCCGTGCGGCGCTCCGATTCGCTCTGCGGCAAGCCGGACTTCAGCGCGGCGGCCGCTCTCGCGGAGGATACTCCGCCGACCGGACACCGGCCGGACGGCATCGGGCGCAGCGTGATGTCCTATCCGGCGGCCCCTTCGCCCGGGCCGGCCGCAGCGCTGGAACGACTGGAGCGCTTCCTGGAAACCGGCCTGAGGCGTTACGACACGGGACGAAACGACCCGATGAGCGACGGCTGCTCGGGCTTGTCGCCCTGGCTGCACTTCGGGCAGATCTCGCCGGCAGCCGTCGGCCGTGCCGCGCGCAGGGCGGAAGCCGGGAACCCGGGTTCGCCCGCGCTGGCGGCCTTCCTGGAACAGCTGGTGGTCAGGCGCGAACTCTGCCGCAACTACGCCCTGTACCGGCCCGCCGATTGCGAGGCCTGGGAGGGACTGCCCGCATGGGCCAGGGCCACGCTGGAGGAGCATTCGGGCGACCGGCGGGCGTACCTGTACACGGAGGCCGAGCTTGAAAGGGCGGCCACCCACGACCCGTACTGGAACGCGGCGATGAAGGAGATGCGGGTGACCGGGCGCCTGCACGGTTACATGCGCATGTACTGGGGCAAGCGCCTCATCGAGTGGCACCGGCATCCGGCCGATGCATTCCGTATCGCCCTGCGGCTGAACAACATGTACGAACTCGACGGGCGGGACGCCAACGCCTTCGCCGGGGTCGCCTGGTGCTTCGGCCTGCACGACCGCCCCTGGCCAAGCCGGCCGGTCTTCGGAACCGTGCGGGCCATGGCCGTCTCCGGGCTAAGGAAGAAGTTCGACGCGGACGCCTGGGCCCGGGCCTGGACGGCGCCGGATCCCGCGTCCGGGAATTTGCCTTAAATCGCGGAACGCGGTAAAATGACCTGACAAGGAGAACACCCGATGCTCGATACGCTCGAATACACGTCGGTGCCGGGAACGCGGACCACGCCGGCGTTGACCGTATATGCCCTCTCCACCTGCGGCTTCTGCAAGCGCAGCCTCGCTTTCCTGGAGGCCAACGGCTTCGCCTACCGGTACGTGCACCTGGACCGGATACCCCTGGACACCAAGAACGAGGTCAAGCGCGCCCTCAAGGAGAAGTACAAAGCCGACGTCGCCTTCCCCTTCGTGACGGTCGGGGACGCGGACTACCTGGTCGGCTTCATCGAGGTGGACTGGAAAAAGACCCTGGGAGTCTGAGATGACTGAAAAGAGCATCGAGGATACCGGGCGATTCGCCTCTATGGTGGCCGCCAAGCAAGGCTGGGAACTCAACCCCGACGCGGACTTCACCGACAGCCTGGTGGAGGGACTGACGGTAAACGCCAACCGCTACGGTTACTACCTCTGCCCCTGCCGCGACACCGAGGGCAGCCGCCAGGCCGACGCGGACGTGATCTGTCCCTGCGCCTACTCCTGGGCCGATGTCGAGCGCTACGGCCACTGCTACTGCGCCCTCTACCTGCGCAAGGGCTTCACGGCCGGCGGCGGCGTCCCGACGGGCATCCCGGACAAGCGAGGCTCCGCCCCGGGCTGACCCCATCCGGTCTCCGTCCCCGGCGCACTCCCCCTCGCCCGGCCGCTTGTGGAGCCGGGCGCGGCCGGGGTATCATCCCGCCGATGAACGGCACGTACCTCGATTGGGCCGCGACGGCCAAACCCTGGCAGGATCTCTCCGCGGAATCGGCCGCCCTGGCGGTCCGCTCCTTCGGAAACCCCTCCAGCGCCCACGGTCCCGGACGCGAAGCCCGCGAGTCGCTGGAAGCTTCCCGCGCGCGCCTGGGACTGTCGCTCGCCTGCCCGGCATCCGCCATCGTCTTCACCTCGGGCGGATCCGAGGCGGATTCCATCGTCATGCTGTCCGCCCTGCTCCGCGGGGCGGATCGATCTGCGGTGGTCTCCGCCATCGAGCACTCGGCGGTCTTCGAGCAGGCGGCGGCCATGGAACGCCTGGGCGTGCGCGTGCTCCGCGTCGCCCCGCGCCCGGACGGCACGCTCGATCCGCGGGCGGTGGCGGACGCCGTGCGCCCCGACACCGTGCTGGTATCGGTGATGGCCGTCAACAATGAAACGGGAGCCATCCAGGACCTGGCCGGCATCGCCGCCCTCTGCAGGGAGGCTTCCCGGGGCCGTGCCTTGCTCATCCACAGCGACGCGGTCCAGGCCTTCGGGAAGATACCCTTCAAGCCGGTCG
The DNA here is from genome assembly GCA_022709445.1 of Spirochaetota bacterium. GTDB lineage: Bacteria > Spirochaetota > Spirochaetia > Treponematales > UBA12059 > JAKLIU01. The sequence continues at coordinate 7,203 of JAKLIU010000061.1, forward strand.
CGCTGGGCCTGGACGCCGCCTCCATGAGCGCGCACAAACTGGGCGGCCCGCGCGGCGTCGGGGCCCTCTGGCTCAGGGCCCCCATCCAGGTGCTGGCTCGCGGGGGCGGGCAGGAAAACGGGCTGCGGCCCGGCACCCACAACGTGGCCGGCGCCTGGGCCTTCTCCATGGCCGCCGCCCGCGCCTCGGACTCCATGACCGAAGCCCTGTCCCGCGCCCGCGCGCTGGAAGCCAGGCTCCTGCAGGGCGCCGCCTCCATCCCGGGCTGCCTGCCCCTGCCGCAGGCCCGCGCAGCGGGCGACGGACGCTACAGCCCCTACATCGTTCCCCTTGCCTTCCCCGGCCTGGGCGCAGAGACCATGGTGCGGCTCCTGGACGACGCCGGAGTCTTCGTATCCGCCGGCGCGGCCTGTTCGGCGCACTCCAAGGAGCGCCGCGTGTACGACGCCATGGGCACGCCTCGCGAGCTCTCCTTCTCCGCGGTCCGCGTTTCCTTCGGCAGGGAGAGCTCCCCCGGGGACGTCGACCGGTTCCTGGAGGCGGCTGCCTCCCTCTACGCCCGTTACAAGACCTGAAACCCGGAGCAACGATGGACGCCCTGTACCTGGTCAAGATTGGCGAGATTACGCTCAAGGACGGCAACCGCCAGGAATTCGTGGACACGCTCAAGCGCGACGTCAAGCGCAGGCTCTCGAGCGCCGGGATCAAGAACAGCTTCGGCTCGCGGGACGCCCGATATTACCTCACCGTGCCGGAATCCGGACGGGCCGCCGCCGAGCATATCCTGTCCAGGGTGCCAGGCATCAACGGCTGGGCCCGCGCCGAGAAGGTCGCCAAGGACATCGACGCGATCGCGGCGACAGCCGTGGAGCTGATGCGCGAACGCGCGGCTGCGGGGGCGCGCAGCTTCAAGGTGGAAGCCAGGCGCACCGACAAGGGCTTCCCGCTGGATTCCTACGGCATAGCGCGCGAACTGGGCGACCGGATCCTGGCGGCGGTCCCTGGACTGCCCGTGAACGTGCGCGATCCCGCCACAACCCTGTACGTGGAAATACGCGAGGCGGCCTACCTGTACACGGACGGGGAGCCGGGGGTCCGGGGACTGCCGGTCGGGTCGACGGGCGCCGGGCTCCTGCTCCTGTCCGGGGGGATAGACAGTCCCGTCGCCGGCTACCGCATGCTGGGTCGCGGCCTGGCGCTCGAGTCCCTCCACTTCAGCGCGTACCCCTACACCTCGCGTGAGGCGTGGGAGAAGGTGCGATCCCTGGCGGAAGTGCTTGCCGGGTACGCGGGCGGCATGGTGCTGCATACCATGTCGTTCACCGAGTTCCAGCTCCGCCTGAAGAAGGACGCGCCGGCGGACCGGACCACCCTGTACCTCAGGGCCGCCATGATGATCGCGGCCGCCGCCCTGGCCAGGAAACGCTGCCTCAACAGCATCGTCACCGGGGAGAGCCTGGGTCAGGTGGCCAGCCAGACCGCCGAGAACATGCGCTTCACCGGTTCGTACACGGACCTGCCCATACTCCGCCCCCTGGTGGGGACGGACAAGGAGGACACCATACGGACCGCCCGGGCGATAGGCAGCTATGAAATCTCCATCCAGCCATACGAGGACTGTTGCGTCCTCTTCAGCCCCAGGCACCCGGTGCTCAGGGCCTGCTTCGAGCGCGAGCGGGCCGATTTCGAGGCGCTGGGCCTGGGCGACGAACTCCGGGCCGCGGTGGCCGCGACGGAGACCGTCGAACTGCCCTGTCCCCTCACTCCGCCTGCTTGAACAGCACGTCCTCTATGATGCGGTCGAACTCCTTCTCCGGCAGGGCCCCCATGGCGACGCGCGGTTCGCCCTTAACTGGGATGAAGAGTATTGTCGGTATGCTGCTCACGCCGAACATGCCCGCAAGCTCGGGCTGGGCCTCGGTGTCCACCTTGTAGACATGGAGCTTGCCCGCGTTCTTGGTGGCCAGGCGTTCCATCACCGG
>JAKLIU010000062.1 GCA_022709445.1 Spirochaetota bacterium
GGCCGTCCTGACGCGCATCGTCCCCGACCACCTGGATCGCTATCCTTCCATGGATTCCTACGTGGCCGACAAGCGCCTCATCTACGCGGACCAGGGACCGGGGGACTGGACGGTCTGCGAGGCGGACCAATCCTACGGCCGGAGTTTCGCCTCGGAAACCGGAGCCCGCGTGCTCTCCTACGGACAGCCGGACTCGCCCTACGGGGAGGACCGACCCGGGGCGATGCTGATGCCGGACGGCTCGGCCAGGGCCTGGCTGCCCGGGCTGGGCGAGATGGAACTCTTCCCCTCCGCCCTGCGCGTGCCGGGGCCCCACAACAGGCGCAACCTGCTGGCCGCCGGGCTCGCGGCATGGGCGGCGGGAGCGGATCCGGGGAGGCTACCGGCCGCGCTGGCATCGTTCCCCGGCGTGGAGCACCGGCTGGAAGTCTTCGGGGAGCGCGGGGGCGTACGCTGGTGCAACGACTCGGCCGCCACGGTGCCCGAGGCCACGGCCGCCGCCCTCGAAGCCTTCGACGAGCCCATCGTGCTCATCACCGGGGGCACCGACAAGAACCTGGATTTCAGCCCGGTCCGGACCGCCTGCCGAAAGGCGAGGGAGATCATACTCCTGGCGGGTACGGGGACCGACAAGCTGCGCCGGCTCCTGGACGAGGACGGCACGTCCTACCACGGCCCCTTCTCCGTCTTCCCGGAGGCCGTGGCCCTGGCGGATTCCCTGGCCGCTCCGGGATCGGTGGTCCTGCTCTCGCCCGGCTGCACGTCGTTCGGCATGTTCAGGAACGAGTTCGACCGCGGCAGGACCTTCAAGGCTGCGTTCGCCGCCCTCGACCGGGGACGCTAGGCCCTTCGGGTGTCCCGAGGGGAAACTCCCGGCCGCCAGATCACCGTGGCGTAGCCGACGAAGGAATCCCCCCGCGAAAGGTCCCGGCTGGAGGCCAGGGCCAACCGTTCCCCGGCCACGGCCCCGCGCGCGCGGGCGTAGGCCATTGCGGCTATCGCCGCCCCGACCGAGCAGGCGGCCCTGCGGGCGGTTGCCAATCCAAGCGCTTCGTCCGCGTCCATGGCCGCCAAGGCATCCGCCATGGCACGGTCCGCCCCGTCCGCCCAGGCCGCGCCGGCCGGACCCCCGCCGACCGGAGCCCACCCGTAGGCCGGCCCGTAATGCGTCAGGTCGGTGGAGCCGAGCACGAACAGCCTCCTGGCCGACCCGGCTTCCAGCTCGGCCAGGAGTTCGCCCAGCCGCCCGGATCCGGCATCGTTGGGAGCCCGTATCCAGAGCGCCGAGGCATCCGGGAATCGGGCCTTGGCGAGAGGCAGCTGGACTTCCACGGTATTGTCCGACTCCAGGTCCAGACCCGCGCCCAGGCGGGAACGGAGCTCGTCCCGCAGCTCCCGGTCCGCGGCCATGTCGCCCAAGGGCGTCCGGTAGCCGTCTTCCGGTGCCACCAGGAAGGCCGAGCCGGCGGGGAGGTGCCCGCCGATCACCACGACCGTATCCGCTTCCAGGGCCGCCCGCCAGGCCAGCCAGGCCAGCGCGCCCGAGTAGTGCCAGCCTGCGTGGGGCGCCACCGCGGCGCAGGCTCCCGGCTCCACGGGCGGCCGGCCGGCGTCCAGGAGCTCCCATTCCGCCAGCGCCGTACGTATCCCCGCGGCGTCCTGCGGGTACCAGGGCACGGGCAGGCTTCGTCGTCTCGTTTCCACAGGGGCCTCCCCGCCGGGGCAGGAGCGCGGAAAAGCGCCCAAAGCCGCGGCTTCGCGTTCCAAAAAGCGCGCAATGGGATTATACTCCCATACCATGAAACGCGCTGCAATCGCATTGTCAATCGTTTCGGTGGCGGCGGTGGCCGCCCTCGCGGCCTGGCCGCTGGCGCGGATCGGCTCGGCGCTCAGGCGGGGCGAGACCCAGGCCAGGACCGCCTACTCGGACATCCGGCGCCAGGCGCTCAACACGCTCTACCGGCCCGATGACGCGGCGGATCCCGGTTGGTTGGCCGCGGCCAGGGCATCCTGGGACCGGGACGACCGGCTCCTGGCCCTGGTGGTGAGCCACCCGGACACCGGGGTGCTGTTCGCCCTGCCGGCCGCGTCCCACTACTACCTCGAACCCTCCGGTCCCGGGTCAGCCCCGTCCTTCGCCATGCCCGAGCAGGCGGTGGCCAGGTATTCGGGAGCCCTCGCCTCGGGCATGGTCCTGGACGCGCTGTACACGACCGTCAGCCAGCGGGACGTGTTCATCCCGCTGCGGGACGCCGGCCTGGCCGCGCTGTTCCTCACGCTGGCATGCGCCGCCCTCCTGGTGGCCACGCGGGGAGCCTGGCGCCAGGATCCGCTCCCCGGCGGCCATGCTCCGTCCCGGCCCGCCGTCCGTCCCGCCTACCCGGTCCCGCCGCCCCCCGAGCCGGTCGTGGACGCTCCACCAGCCCGTGGCTACGGCGACCCTTACGCGGACACGGACGCGCCGCTCCACGCCCCGCCCGACCTCGATGAGGAAGGTCTCGAGTACCCGTCCTTCGAATCCTTCGACGTCCCCGAGCTTCCCGACCTGCCGGCGGGCGCGGCCCCCTCCAGGCAAGGCGGCCCCGAGCCGACCCGGACCTCCGCCAGCATCGGCACCCGGGACCTGCCGGCGGGGAGCCTGTCCGGTCCGCAGGGCCTGTTCGACCCGGAGACGGGCCTGGGCTGGGAATCCTACCTGCGCGAGCGCCTGAGCGCCGAACTCAAGCGCTCGGCGTCCTTCGAGCAGGACCTGTGCCTCCTCCTGGCCACCCTGGACGACTCGGCCCGGGGCTCGGAGGACTACGCCATCTTCGCCCGCACGGCCCAGGAGTTCTTCAGCTTCAAGGACCTTTCCTTCGTGTTCGGGGAGCGCGGCATCGCGGTCATCCTGCCCAACATGGACGTGGATCACGCCATCAGGATGAGCGAGGAGCTGCTCAAGAAACTCACCTTCCTGATCAAGGGCAGGACGGCGGCGATGAGCTACCTGGAGCTGTTCATGGGCCTCAGTTCGCGGTCCGGCAGGCTCGTGGACGCCGACCGGCTGATCGGCGAATCGGTGGCCGCACTCAAGAAGGCGCGCGAGGAGCGCGACACGCACATCATGGCCTTCCGGCCCGATCCGGAGAAGTTCCGCAGCTTCCTCGCCTCGCAGTGAACGGGGCCGCCATCCCGGACGCGCCTCCCGCCTGCGGAGGCGCGTTTTTCATCGCCGCGCCTTCCCGGCGCGGGCCGATCAGGGGGCGGGCTTCAAGGCGTCCAGGGGCCTGAGTGCCTCGGCCAGCGAATAGTATGGAACGACGAGCCGCCGCGCGCCTGCGCGCACGGGGACGCCTCCGTCGGGAAGCCCCGCTTCCGCCGCCAGTTCCAGTTCGGAGCCGTCGCCCATGGCGATGCGGATGCGCGCCGTCGCCTCGCCGTCGACCCGCTCCCCGCCCTGGTAGGCGCTTGCCTGCAAGCCGGCCAGCGCGCGCAGCATCGACTCGACCCGAAGGGGATCCAGCGCCAGGCCGGAGGCCGTTTCCATCCACCCGTCGGCGGTCCGGGCGACCGAGTATCCCCGTTCCGACCCGGCCCCTCCCGTCTGCACGCTTCCCTCCACGCGGAAGCCCTGGACCTCCGCCAGGCGTATGCCGGCCGGGAACACCGCCAGGTCGAGCCAGGACGACGCGTCCCCGCCCGCGTAGGAGGCGATGGTGCCGGGGGCCAGCCAGGTCCCGTCCGAGCCTTCGAGGGCCAGGTAGACCGACCCGCCGGCCGGGGCCCAGGCACCGAGCAGCACGGTAGCCAGTTCCAATCCGGAGCCGTCCAGGAAGGTCACGCTCCTGGCCCGGTCGGGTCCCAGTCCCAGCGACGGGCGGGCGGCGAGCGTGCCGGCCACCTCCTCGAGCCTGCCGTCGCGGTCGAGGAGGGAAAGGAAGGCATCCACCCTGCGGGCCAACGCCGGGAACTCGTCGCCGCCGGCGTCCAGGACCCAGCCCTCCCCGGTCTTGAGGAGCGTCACGTCCTCTGCGCCGCCTCCCCGGAAATGCATGACGGCTACCCGGCCGGAGTCCACGATGGTCGCGTCGCGGGCGGCGCGCCCGCCTGCCGGGCCGCGGAACGCGAAGGCCGCCAGCACCGCGAGCGCCAGCGCCGCATCGATCGCCACGACTATCCTGAGCTTGGTGCGGTACTCCATCATGCCTCCGATCCGCGGCCCGCCCGCGCCGCCGCCTCGCGCCGCGAGCGTTTCCAGGCGCGCGCCACCCCGTACAGGATCAGCGCCAGGGGCACCAGCCCGAGGTTGACCAGGTAGGTGAGCGAGATCATGAACGCCTTGTCCCGCTCGTCCTTGATGCGGTTGAGCCGCGGGTCGGACTCCGCCCTGGCCCGGATGGCGATGAGGTCGTCGGAGGAGGAGAGCCAGTCCGCCGCGGACAGCGCGAACGAGGCGTTGAAACCCGACTGGCTCATCTGCATCAGGTCGGTCAGGAAATCCGCGGACGACACGACCACGATCCTGGTCGGGGGCGACGAGGCGGGAGCGGTCGGTCCCGGCGGGGGCGCGCCGTCGGGAACCGGGGACGCGGCGAAGGCGGAAGGAAAGCTGCCCGACGCGCTCAGCCCGACCAGGTACTGGCCCTCGGTGGCCTCGCGCTCGTCGTCGTACAGCTCCTGGTCGTCCGGCCCCGCGGCGAAATCCCGGGTCTGCCTCCAGGCCCGCGGCGTGGTCTTGACCAGGTCCAGGTACTCGATGCCGGGCAGGGGCCTGGTCGCGAGCGGGCTGGGCCAGTAGAGGTCCAGCCCGGAAAACCTGGCGGTGACCGGGTGAGACCCGTTGGCGTAGCGGGCGTCGAGGGCGACCCAGTGCGGATAGCGGACATAGCTGACCGCGTAGCCGCCGGCCGCGCCCTGGGTCTGGAAGGGCACCGTGAGGCTGGACTGGTCCAGGACCAGTTCCCTGGCCAGGTCTATGCCCCAGGCCGACAGGAGCGACAGGATGCCGCCGTCCGCCACCTGCTGCGCGAGCAGGCCGTAATCCGGGTTCACGTCCACGCCCTTGGCGGCGAAGAAGACCCGGCCGCCCCGCATGACGTGGCGGTCGATCCAGTAGGCGTCACGGTCGTCCAGGGCGGCGTTGCCCAGCACGAAGAGCACGGTCACGTCCGGGTCGATCTCGGCCCCCCTGGCTGCCTCCCTCAGTTCGTACCCGGCTCCCTCCAGCGTGGCGGCCAGGGTGCGGTAGTCCGCCTCCAGCGACTTGTCGTCGTCCCCCGCGAGCAGGGCGACCACGGGCTTCGCGTCCGCGACCAGGGAGCGTATGGCCTTGACCGTCTCATACTCGAGGGTCTCGGTCCCGATCACCGCGGGGATGGTGTGCCAGCGGTCCAGGTACTGGATGACGATACCCGTGTAGACCACGGCCACCCGCTGTTCGGAGCGCTCCACCACCTGCATCTGCTGGGGCGCGACCCCGAAGGCGTCGGCCGCCGAGCCGTCCTCTCCCGGGTCCGTCACGCGGAACGCGATCCTGCCCCGGGAAACGGCGGCCAGTTCCCGGAGGAAATCCTCGATGGCCGCGGGTCCCGGGTGGCGCTCGGCCAGGGAACCGGACAGGTAGTAGGTGATCCTGACCGTCTCCGGGATCTCGCGGCGCAGGTTCCTGGCGGCCTCGGAGAGGGTGAAGGCCCGGGAAGCGGTCAGGTCCAGGCGCAGGCGGTGCAGGTCGGTCGCCCAGGCGCCCAGGGCGAAGGCGAGTGCGACCAGGGCGGACAGGAGCCGCTCGCGCCGGCGACGCGGGCCGGCCGATCCGCGGTCGCGCCGGACCCGCTCCAGGCTGAGCATGGTCAGCCGGAGGAAGGCTGCGGTGACGAGCAGGAAGAAAGCCAGGTCCCCGGTGTCCAGGACGCCCCTGATGAATGAGGAGAAGCGGTTGGACAGCGAGAACCAGTTGACGACGCCGGCCAGCCAGGAGGGCGGATCCAGCCAGACTATGGCCTGGCCGGTCAGGTTGAGCGCGGTCAGCAGGGCCACGCCCGCGAGGAAGGCGCTCATCTGGTTGCGGGTCGCGGAGGAGATGGCCTGCCCGATGGCGGCGCTGGCCGAGGCCAGGAGCAGCACGCCCAGGTATTCCGACGCGACGGTCCCCGGGTCGAAGCTCCCGAACGCGCCGGCCATGAGGGGGACCGGCAGGCTGGCGACCAGTGCCAGGGAGGCGACCGCCATGGTGGCCAGGTACTTGCCCGCCACCAGCTCCAGGCCGGTGAACGGCAGGGTGAGCAGCGACTCGTAGGTGCCCTGGCGCTTTTCCTCCGCCCAGGTACGCATGGTGAGCGCGGGCATGAGCACGGACAGCATGAGCGGCATGAGGCCGAACCAGCCCCTGAGACTGGCGATGCCGGCGGCGAAGAAGCCGCCGACGAAAAAGAAGAACACGGCGCACGAGACCAGGAAGGCCGTGATGAAGATGTAGGCCAGGGGGGAGTTGAACGCGCTGGCCAGCTCCCGCCGGGCGACGATCAGGGCTCGCTTCACGGCCTGGCCTCCTCTCCGGTGAGCTTCACGAATATCTCCTCGAGGGACAGGCGTTCCCGCCTGAGTTCCAGGATGACCGCTCCGTTTTCCGCCGCGTGGCGGAACAGCAGGGCGGCGGCCTCGTCGCCCCGCCCCGAGGGCACGCTGACCGACAGCACGATCCTGCCGCCGCCCTCGTCGCGGGACACGGCGCCGGCCAGGAGGCCGTCCGGGCCGGGGGGCGAAGGCGGGGCGGCGGCGCCGCCGGAGAGGGTGCACTCCAGGCGCTCTTCGCCCCTGAGGCTCTCCGCGATCCCCGCGGGGCTGCCCTGGGCGGCGACCAGGCCCTCGTTGAGGATGATGACGCGCGAGCAGAGGGCCTCCACCTCCTGCAGGATGTGGGTGGAGAGTATGACCGTCTTGCTGGATCCAAGCGAGCGTATGAGCGCGCGTATTTCCAGGATCTGGTTGGGATCCAGGCCCGTGGTCGGCTCGTCCAGGATGAGGATGGGTGGATCGTGGATGATGGCCTGGGCCAGCCCCACCCGCTGCCGGAAGCCCTTGGACAAGTGCTCCAGCCGTACGTCGGACATGCCGGCGAGCCCGCAGGCATCCATCGCCCTGACTATCGCGGCCCCGATGCCCGGCCGGGGGATGCCCCTGGCCTCGGCGATGAAGCCCAGGTACTCGCCCACGCACATGTCCAGGTAGAGGGGGACGCCCTCGGGGAGATAGCCGACGCGCTGCTTGACGCCCAGCGGATCCTCGGCCACGTCGATCCCGTCCAGCAGGGCCGTGCCCTCGCTGGGCAGGTGGTAGCCCGTCAGCACCTTCATGATGGTGGTCTTGCCCGCGCCGTTGGGACCCAGGAGGCCCAGGATGCCGCCCTCGCCCAGCGAGAAGCTCACGCCGCGCACGGCTTCGAAGTCGCCGTAGCGCTTCTTCAGACCGCTCACTTCTATCATACCGACTCCATCCTGACGTCCGGCGGCGTCAGTCCACGTATTCTATGGGGAAATGCATCCGGTCCTTGGACAGGACCGTGTCGGGGAACACCTGCCTGGCCTCGTCCAGGAGAATCTTGAGCTCCTGCTCCGCGTAGCGCGGGCTGTAGTGGATGAGCGCCAGTTTCTTGACGCCGCCGGCGGCCTTGGCGATCGCGGCCGCCTGGCCGGCGGTCATGTGCTTTTTTTCCACGGCGGTGGCCATCAGTTCCCGCTCGAACATGCCCTCGCAGACCAGGAGGTCGGAATCCGCCACCTCGGGGGCTATCTCCGGGAAGTACAGCGAGTCGGTCACGTAGCTCACCTTGCGCCCGGTGCGCGAGGGGCCGAGCACCTCCTCCGGCCTGACGGTCGCGCCGGAGGCGGACTGCACCGCCTCGCCGGCCTGCAGCCTGGACCACAGGGGCCCGCGCGGCACGCCCAGCTCCACCGCCCGCTCCGGCCGGAATTCGCCGGGGCGCCGGTCCTCCTCCAGGGCGTAGCCCACGCAGGTCTTGGTGTGCCGGAGCGGGAAGGCGCGGATGCGGAAGCCCTCGCCCTCGTAGCAGACCGCCGGCGCGGTGATCTCCTTCACGATGACCTCGTAGTTTATGTACATGTCCAGCACGCGGCGGCTGGACTCTATGTACTCGGCGATCTTGGGCGGGCCGTAGATGTACAAAGGCTCGTCGCGGTCCACCTGGCTGGACAGCATGAGGAGGCCCGGCAGGCCCGTGACGTGGTCGGCGTGGGTGTGCGACACGAAGATGGCCGTGATCTTCTTCCAGCGCAGGTTGAGCCGGCGCAGCGAGACCTGGGTGCCCTCCCCCGCGTCGAAGAGGAAGAGCTCCCCTTCCCGGCGGAGCAGCACGCTGGTGAGGTGGCGGTGCGGCAGGGGCATCATGCCGCCGCAGCCGAGGATGAATGCTTCGAGGTTCATTGGCGCCCATGATACGGAAAACGGGCCGCCTTTGCAAATGGGCACGGGCCGTGTATACTCCCGGGATGGTAACGCTGGACATGCTCAGGAAGGTTCCCAAGGTGGAACTGCACGATCACCTGGACGGGGGACTCAGGCCCTCCACGGTGGTCGAACTTGCCCGCGAGTACGGGATCGAGCTTCCCGTCTCCGAACCCGCCGCCCTCGCCGAATGGCTGCATCGCGGCGCGGACCGCAAGAGCCTCTCCCTCTACCTGGAGGGCTTCGCGCTCACCTGCGCCGTCATGCGCACCCGGGAGGCCATCGAGCGGGTCGCGCGCGAGGCGATGGAGGACCTGGCCGCGGACGGCGTGGTCTACGCCGAGCTGCGCTTCGCGCCCGATCTCCTGGTGCGGGATGGCCTGGACCTGGAGACCATCGTCGACGCGGCCCTCCGGGGCCTGGAGTCAGGCAAGGCCGCGACCGGCACGCATTTCGGGCTGATACTCTGCGCCATGCGCAACATGTCCCCAGCCCTGTCCCTGGAAACCGCGGAGCTCGCGGTCTCCTACCGGGAGCGCGGCGTCGTGGGTTTCGACATCGCCGGCGACGAGTCGGGCCACCCGCCCAAGCGCCACATAGAGGCCTTCCAGTACATACGGAACAAGAACTTCAACATAACGATCCACGCGGGGGAGGCCTTCGGGCCGGAATCCATCTGGCAGGCGCTCCAGACCTGCGGGGCCCACCGCATCGGGCACGGT
>JAKLIU010000063.1 GCA_022709445.1 Spirochaetota bacterium
GGATCCCGCCCTCAGGGAACCGGACGCGGTGATCGTCTCCCTGCGCCTGGTCAGGGCCCTCCTGGCGGCCTCCGTGGGAGCCTCGCTGGCCGCCGCGGGAGCCGTCCTGCAGGGCCTGTTCCGCAACCCGCTGGCCGATCCCTACGTGATAGGCAGCTCCAGCGGGGCGGCCCTGGGCGCGGTCTTGGCCATGACCCTGGGCTTCCGATCCGCTGGCTTCGGCTTCTCCCCGATAGGCGGGGCGGCCTTCATCGGCGGGCTCGGCGCCACCTTCCTCGTGTACTTCGTGGCCGGAGCCTCCCGGATACGCTCCGACGCCTCCAGCCTCCTCCTGGCGGGCTCCGCGATGGGCTCGCTCATATCCGCCTGCGTTTCCATCGTGCTGGCCCTCAAGGACAAGGACCTGCAACAGGCCTGGTTCTGGCTCCTGGGCGGCTTTTCCGGCCGCGGCCTGCCCCAGCTGGGGGCCGCCGCCCCGGCGATGATCGTCGGCTTCACCGCCGCCATGGCCAGTTCCCGCGTGCTGGACGTGCTCGCCGCCGGCGACGAGGAGGCGCGGAGCCTGGGACTGTCCCCGACGGCCGCCCGCCTGGCGGTGGGCGCCTTCGCCGCGCTCGCCGTGTCCGCTTCGGTATCGGTCGCGGGAGCGATCGGCTTCGTGGGCCTGGTGTCCCCCCACCTGGCCAGGCGCATGGTCGGCCCGGCCCACCGCGCGCTCATACCGGCCTCGGCCATCATAGGCGCGGCCATGCTCCTGCTCGCGGACGCGCTGTCCCGGACGGCCTTCGCCCCGGTGGAGATGCCGGTGGGCGCCGTGACCGCCCTGATCGGCGCGCCGTTCTTCCTCTACAAGATAGCCAGGCGCGGGCTGGACGGCGCACGGTGAAGCGGCAGGACGACGCGGCGGGATCGCCTGCCCTCGAGGCGCGGTCATTGCAGGCCGGCTACCCGCCGGGCCCCGGTTACGGTTCCCAGGGACCCAGGCTGGTGGTCCGATCGGCCAGCTTCACCGTGGATCCGGGCTCCCTGGTGGCCATCCTGGGAGCCAACGGCTCGGGCAAGACCACCCTGCTCAAGACCTGCGTCGGCCTTCTGAAGCCCCTCGGCGGGGAGTCCCTGCTTGCCGGCCGTCCGGTCGCGGGCCTGGGAAGCCGCGCCCGCGCCAGGCTGGTTGCCTGGGTGCCCCAGGTGTCGGAAGGCGCCTGGTCCTTCACGGCCCGCGAGGTGGTGGCCCAGGGGCGCTTCTCCATCCTGGGGCCCTTCGCCGCCTTCGGTCCGGAGGACGACGAGGCCGTGGACGCCGCCCTGGACGCCCTGGACGCCCTGGACCTGGCGCACCGGCCCTTCACCCGGCTCTCCGGCGGCGAGGCCAGGCGGGTGCTCATAGCCAGGGCGCTGGCCCAGGACACGCCGCTCCTGGCCCTGGACGAGCCGGCGGCCCACCTGGACCCGGGCAGGCAGATGGAACTGATGGAAATACTGGCCGCCCTCACCCGATCGGGCAAGGCCGTCGCGGTCAGCCTCCACGACGTCAACGCGGCCCGCCGCTTCGCGGACCGGGTCCTGCTCCTGGACCGGGCTGGGAACTCGTGCTTCGGTCCGGTGGAACCCACCCTCACGCCGGAGCGGCTCGAGGACGCCTACGACACGGAATTCCTCCACGGCGACCACGAGGGCTACGGCCGCTTCGTGCTGCCGCTCTCGCGCAAGAAACGGAAAGGAACACCACGCCCATGAACCAGGACAAGACCGCCGCGCTCCGCGATGCCATGCAGGCTCACCTTGACGACCTGACCAAGCCACGCGGCAGCCTGGGCCGGCTGGAGGACTGCGCGTCCAGGATGGCCCTGATCCAGGGCACGGTTCCCCCGCGCGTGCGGCGCAAGGCCGTGTTCACCCTGGCCGGCGACCACGGCGTCACCGCGGAGGGCGTGTCGCTCTACCCCGCCGAGGTGACCGCCCAGATGGTGCACAACTTCATGGCCGGCGGGGCGGCGATCAACGCGCTCTCCAAGGCCTGCGGCTTCGACCTGTACGCGGTGGACGCCGGGGTGGCCGCGGACTTCCCGGCCTGGCCGCGGGAAGGAGCGGACGGGAAGCCTGGATTCTTTTCCATGAAGGCCGTCCGCGGCTCCGCCAATTTCGCGCGGGAACCGGCCCTGTCCCCGGCCGGGTTCCAGTCCTGCCTGGACCACGGCGCGGAGCTCGCCGGATTCGCCGCGCGCGGGGGCTGCGACATCGTGGCGCTGGGCGACATGGGCATAGGCAACACCTCCAGCGCGGCGGCCCTGCTGGTCGCCTTCGGCTTCGACCCGGAGCTGATCATCGACCGGGGCACGGGCATCAGCGACGAGATGCTGGAGCGCAAACGCTCGGTCATCCTGGACGCGGTGCGCGACCGCGGCCCCTTCGCCTCCCCGACGGCGGTCGCCGAGGCCTTCGCGGGCCCGGAGATCGCCACCGCCGCGGGCGTCATCCTGGGGCTGCGCGGGAAGGGCATCGCCTGCGTGCTGGACGGCTTCCCGATCACGGCCGCCGCGGCGATCGCCTGGAAGCTGGACCCCTCGGTGACGGAATTCCTCTTCGCCGGCCACCTGTCCCGGGTGAAGGGCCACGGACCGGTGCTGGAAGCGATGGGCCTTCAGCCCCTGGTGGACCTGGAGATGCGCCTGGGCGAGGGCACCGGGGCGGTGATCGGCGGCTTCATCGTCGAGCTGGGCTGCCGCATCGCCGGCGAGATGGCCAGCTTCTCCCGCATGGGGGTTTCCAAGGCACAGGCCGAGGAAAAGGACTACTGAGGGACCGATCCGGCCGGCTTGCCGTCGCCGCCTATCCGGACCAGGGCGCGCGCCTCCTCGGCCCGGGCCATGGCTTCCTCCGCGGTGGCGCCGACGGCCGTCAGGTGGCCCATCTTGCGGAAGGGCCGGACCTCGCGCTTGCCGTACAGGTGGACCGACACCCCCGGCACCGCCAGGGCGCGCTCGAGTCCCCCGTAGACCGGCGAGCCCGAGGCGCCGGATTCCCCCAGCAGGTTGACCATCATGGCGGGACTCAGGAGCCCGGTGGAGCCCAGGGGCCAGCCCGACAGGATGCGGAAGTACTGCATGAACTGGCTGGTGACGCCGGCTTCCATGGTGACGTGGCCGGAGTTGTGGGGCCGGGGCGCGGTCTCGTTGACCAGGATGCGCCCGTCGCGGGCCAGGAAGAGCTCCACCCCGAAGATGCCGGCCGCTCCCGCCGAGGCCGGGTTGCCCGCCTTGGCCGCCGAGTCCAGGGCGTCCACCACGGCGCGGGCCGTCCTGCCCGCCTCCTCAAGCACCGCAGGTCCCTCGCGCGCGGGCATGAGCACCGAATCGCATAGATTGGCCCGCGGGTCGAAGACCATCTCCACGCAGGGCCAGGACGACTCGCCGCCGGCCAGGTCGCGGCCGACCACCACGGCCAGCTCCTTCAGGAAGTCCACCTTTTCTTCCAGGAAGCTGGGAACTTCCAGCAGCCTGCCGCCCTCGGCGACGGGACGGGCGTCGGCGGCGTCCCGGATCACCGCCACGCCGCGGCCGTCGTAGCCGCCGCGCCTGGCCTTCTGCACCACGGGAAAACCGCCCAGGGTTCCGGCAGCCGCGACCAGCGCTTCCGTCGTCGCGGGGAGTTCGCCGTCTCCCACGAAGGCCCAGCGGGCGGTCGGGATGCCGGCGGCGTCCATCATCCGCTTCTGCGCCGCCTTGTCCTGTATCAGGGCCAGGACGCCCGCCGAGGGGATCACGGGCTTTCCCGCGCGCTCCAGCTCGAAGAGGGCCTCCAGGTTCACGCCCTCGATCTCGTAGGACAGGACGTCCACCTCGGAGGCCACCTCCAGCACGGACTCGCGGTCCATCAGGTCGCCCAGGTGGGTGACGTCGGCCAGGTCCGCGGCCGGCGACGGGTACTCCGGGGAGAGCACCTCGATCCAGCCCAGGAGGGGCCGCGCCGCCTCGATGGTCATGCGGCCAAGCTGGCCTCCCCCGAGAATCCCTATCTTCTTCATTGAACGCTCCATGCCGCAGGGCGGCTCAGTCGTCACCGGGCTCGGCGGTCCCGGTCGCGTCCGCGTCGTCGGCGTCGTCGCCGAAGTCGGGCACGTGCCTGGCCCGGGGGCTCGGCGGCTTCATCCCGCCCAGTTCCGGGTTCCTGACCAGGTCGCGGGGCTTGGAGCCCTGGGCCTTGCCCACGATGCCCTTCTCCTCCATCAGCTCCACGATGCGCGCCGCGCGGTTGTAGCCTATCTTGAGCTTGCGCTGCAGGAAGGACGCGCTGGCCTTGCCCTGGGACAGCACGATCTCCAGGGCCTTCTCGAAGAGCGGGTCGTCCTCCTCGTCGTCGAAGAGGCTGGGGCCGTCGTCCTCGTCCTCGTCGTCGATGAAGATCTCGTCGTCTATGTAGTCCGGCTCGCCCAGGGTCTTCACGAACTCCACCACGCGCTCCACCTCGTCGTCGGAGACGAAGGCGCCCTGCATGCGCACCGGGAAGGCGTCGGTTGCGCTGGAGTAGAGCATGTCGCCGCGCCCCAGGAGCTTCTCCGCGCCCACCATGTCTATGATGATGCGCGAGTCGAACTTGCTGGCCACCATGAAGGCGATGCGGCTGGGGATATTGGCCTTGATGAGGCCCGTGATCACGTCCACGCTCGGGCGCTGGGTGGCCAGCACCAGGTGTATGCCCACCGCTCGGGACATGGCCGCCAGGCGCGCCAGGGTGGATTCCAGCTCCTTGCCGGTGGTGGCCATCAGGTCGGCGAACTCGTCGATGATCACCACGATGTACGGCAGCCTGTCGGTGGCCATGGACTTCTCGACGATCCTGCGGTTGTAGGAGCGGATGTCGCGCACGCCCATGGCGTCCAGGAGGCTGTAGCGCCGCTCCATCTCGCAGATGCAGTACTGCAGGGCCTGGAAGGCCTTCTTGGGCTCGGTGATCACCGGCGTCAGGAGGTGGGGGATCCCGTTGTACAGCTTGAGCTCCACGATCTTGGGGTCGATGAGGAGCAGCTTCACCTCGTTGAACGAGCGGCGGTACAGGATGGACAGGATGATGGAGTTGACGCAGACGGACTTGCCCGAGCCGGTGGAACCGGCGATGAGCAGGTGCGGGGTCTGGGTCAGGTCGGCCACCATCACCTCGCCGGACACGTCCTTGCCCAGTACCACGGGCACTTCCATCTTGGCCGCGTTGAAGGCATCGTTCTCCACGATCTCGCGGAACGACACGATGGAACGGCGATCGTTGGGCACCTCGATGCCCACGGCGTGCTTGCCCGGGATGGGGGCGACGATGCGCACGCTGGAGGCAGCCAGCCTGAGGGCGATGTTGTCCGAAAGGGTGGCTATCTTGGCCAGGCGCACGCCCGGCGCGGGCAGGATCTCGAACATGGTGATCACCGGGCCCTTGCGTATGCCGGTGACCTCCGCCTCTATGTTGAACTCGCGCAGGGTATCCCGCAGGACCTCGGCCGCGTGCCTGGTCTTCTCGTCTATGATCCAGTACTGGCCGTCCGGATACTGCATGAGGAGGCCGTCGGTGGGGAGCTTGTAGGCGATCGCCGGCTTGCGGCCAAGCCGGCCCCGGGGTACCGGCGCGGGGACGGGTTCGGGTTCTCCGCCCCGCTTGAGCACGCGCGCGGCTGGCAGCACGGCGGCGGGATCCATGCGCGGGGCATCCGCGCCCGGGGCGACGCGGAGAGCGGACTGGTGCTCGCCGTCCTGGAACACCTCCAGGCGGGGCAGGAGGGAGCCGCGCACGCCGACGCCGGCACCCGTGGCGAGGCCGTCGCCGGCCGCCGTACCCGCTTCATCGGCGTCCTCGACCGCGTCGTCATCATCGGCTTCGCCGTCGGAGCCGTCGCCGTCATCCCACCAGGCCTCATCCGCGGCCGGATCGACGGAGCCGATCCCGGACCCGTCCCCGCCGCGGCCGAACATGACCGGGATGGGAGCTTCCTCCGCGTCGGCAAGCGACGGTATCGGGCGCGGGGCTGGAGGCGCCCCATCCGATACGGAAGGAACCGGTACGCTGCCGCCTGCATCCCCGTCGCCTTGGCCGGGCCCGGCAAACGTTTCCCCGTCCGCCTCCATGGACGAGAGAGCCACGGAGGCGGGCAGTTCCGGGATGCGGAAGCTGAACTCGCGCCCGGATCCGTCCTCGGCGGGTCCGGCGGCGGTATTCTCTCCGGAGGGGAACAGGCCGCGTCCGTCGGGTCCGTCGGATCCGTCGGATCCGTAGGATCCGTAGGATCCGTCGCGGAGCGAGGCGTCGGCGGGACGCCCGGGCGCGGGAATGTCGTCCGATCCGGCGAGCGGCCGGCGTCCGAAGAACAGTCGTCGCGACAGGACCACGGCCGCGCCTCCGGCCAGGGAGTACGCCAGGCTCAGGGCCACCATGCCGGCGGCGCCGAGGGCCTCGGTGCCGGGCCAGGCATGGAACCAGGCTGCCGGGTCGTCCAGGAACTTGGCCAGGACGGCCAGGCCGGAAAACGGCAGGAGGCTTCCGACCAGGGCATAGGCCAGGTCGGCCCTGAAACCGGGAATGAAGAGGATGATGGCCGCGAACCAGAAGTACGCGGGCAGGATGAAGGCGGCCCAGGACAGGGCGTCCAGCATGAGACCGGCCGGCCCGCTTCCCGCCGTCGCGGCGGCTTGGCCGGCGGCTTCGCCGACGAGGGCGGCGAACAGCAGGACTCCGACAAGTGCGCAGAGGATACCGACAGTGGCGGCGAGCCAGGAAGGCCTGTTCAGGTTGCTCAAATCGCTCGGCTCCAATCGATGAGGATGCTACCCTTCCCTTATCGGCGCGGGCGGGCGGGCGACAAAGGCCAAAGCGCCCCGGTCGGCCGCCTGCCCGTTCAGAGCAGGAACAGGCCCAGCACGCCGGCGGGCACCAGGTAGAGCGCGAACCAGGCCAGCTTGCCCTTGCGCACGATGGGCATGAGGACCAGGAGGGATGCGACGCCGACCGCGAAGGCGGCCAGCGCGGCCGCGGTGAGGGGCAGCACCGGGACCGCCCCGGCCAGCTCGTCCAGGTGGCGCAGCTCCAGGAGCAGGGCCCCCAGCACCGCGGGGATGGCCAGCAGGAAGGAGAACTCCCCGGCAACCTCGCGCTTCATGCCCGAGGCCATGCCCGCGCCTATGGTGATGCCGGATCGGCTGATGCCGGGAAACACGCCCAAGCCCTGGGCTATCCCCGTGATGACTCCGTGGCGCAGGCCCAGGCCGCGCCAGCCGGTGTCGCCCTTGAAGAAGGCCGTGGCTAGCAGGATGGCGGCCGTCACGAGCAGGAGCCCGGCCACCGCCGCCGGCCGCCCCGTCAGGTCGATCCGCTCTATCGCCAGGCCTATGACGCCGGTCAGGACCGTCGCGACGATGGCCGGCGGGACTATTGCCAGGTTCTCGGCATCGGCCTCGCCGGATTTCCTGGCCAGCCAGCGGGCGCAGGAGGCCAGGATGCCCCAAATCCGTTTCCTGAACACGACTATTATGGAAAGAAGCGTCGCCAGGTGCAGGACCACGTCAAAGAGGACCGGCACCCCGGACAGGCCCATGAAGCCCTTGAACAGGAGCAGGTGGCCGCTGGACGAGATGGGCAGGAATTCCGCGATCCCCTGGAACGCGCCGAGGATGAGCGCTTGCAGCATCGTCATGGATGACCCTCCGTGATGGACGCCGCGGAGCATAGCACGAAGCGGCTTCCCGCCGCAGCCCTTGTCCTAAACGCGGATATTGGCTACTTTATCCGGGTCAACGGCGCGATCCGTACCGAGCCCGGCGGCGGGGAAATCCCCAGGGGCGCCCCGCCGGTTTCCGTCGACTGACGCGCGGGATCCGGGAGCCCCCAAGGGGACGGCACCGGCCCGGCTCACACCACCTGCCAGCAAGGAAGGCCCACATGACCATCGAGAAAGACCGCGTCGTTTCCATCGACTACGAGCTCAAGGACGAGGGCGGCGCCCTCATCGACCGTTCGGAGGGCGAGCCGCTCGTCTACCTCCACGGCAACGAGAACATCATACCCGGACTGGAGCGCCAGCTGGAGGGCAAGAAGGCCGGCGACAAGCTCGACTGCGTGATCGCCCCGGCCGACGGCTACGGCGAGCGCGACGACGAGCTGGTCTTCGCCGTGTCGCCCTCCGATTTCGCCGAGCCCGGCAAGATCGAGGTGGGCATGCAGTTCCAGGCCCACCAGGAGGACGGCGTCCGCATCGTCACCGTGGTCGGCGTGGACAAGGACGAGATCAAGGTCGACGCCAACCACCCGCTGGCCGGAAAGTCCCTGCACTTCTCGGTCACCGTCAAGGACGTCCGGGCGGCCAGCGAGGACGAGCTCAAGCACGGCCACGTGCACGGCGACGACCACGGCTGCGGCGGTTGCGGCTGCGACGGCGAGTGCGACGACGATGGCTGCGGCTGCGGCGACGACGACGACGGCTGCTCCGACGGGGGCTGCGGCTGCGGCTGCAAGTGAGATGAACGCCGGCCCCGGCCCGCGCTTCCGCCTGAAGGTCCTGGACGCGGCGATCATACTCGCCGCCGCGGGGGCCTTCGCGGCGAGCGCGGTCGCCGTGTACGGCGGCCCGGCCCCCTCGCGCGCGGTGATCTCCAGCGAACGCGGCGAGTGGACCTACCCGCTGGGCACCGACCGCGTGGTGTCCGTGGACGGACCGCTCGGGCCCACCCTGGTCGAGATCAGGGACGGTGCCGCCTTCTTCATCGACTCGCCCTGCCGCAACAAGACCTGCCTGTCCTCCGGCCACGCGGAGCATGCGGGCGACTGGATCGCGTGCCTGCCCAACGGGGTGTTCCTGCGCGTGGAGGGGGAATCCGGCGATGACCAGCTCGATGCCACGGTCCGCTAGCGAAAAGCGCCGCCTGGCCGCCTTCCTGGCCGCCCTGGCGTTCTTCCTGTCCGCCGTCGAGTACATGCTCCCCCGCCCGGTGCCCTTCATGCGCGTCGGGCTGGCCAACCTTCCCATCCTGTTCGCGGTCGAGCTCCTCCCCTGGGGCTGGTACCTGGCGCTCGCCCTGGTCAAGGTCGCCGGCATGAGCCTCCTCACAGGATCCCTGTTCAGCTACGTGGCCGTGTTCTCCCTGGCGGGCACCATGGCCAGCGCCCTGGTCATG
>JAKLIU010000064.1 GCA_022709445.1 Spirochaetota bacterium
CCGCGTGGCTTCCAGCATGGGTTTGTGGAATACCGACATCAGCACGGCCACGACGAATTCCATGGTGGTGAAGTCGTCGTTGAGGAGGATGACGCGGAATTCCTCCGGCTCTTTGGTTTCGACGGAGTCCTCGGTGAGGACCTCGCCTTCCAGGTCGATGTTTGAAGCCACCGTGCCATAAAATAGCCAATACGGGGGTAAAAAACAAGCCGGGAGGGCCGGGCGCGGGGCGGGCTGCGTCCATGGGACAGCGCGGCGTGTGGGCGGCGGGTTGCGCGAGCGGGTCAGTCCGGTTCGCGCGCCGGCCGGCGGATTGTGCGGAATTCCGCCAACACTCCGGGCTGTAGCCGCGTAGAATGTATATATGGAAGAACCGGACGGGAAGGCCCTGAGGGACGATGCCCTGGCGGGCGGCGAGCGCGGCAAGCTGGCCTTCGAGCTGCTGTGGCGGGCCTGGTGGCCGCGCCTCTGCTGGTTCGCCTCCACCTGGAGGGGCCTGCCCGCCGCTGAGCGCGAGGATGCCGTTGCCGACGCGCTGGTACGGGCCTACGGCTCGCTGGGGGCATACGACCCGTCCAGGCCGCTGGCGCCCTGGCTGTACCGCATAGCCGCCCGCCGCTTCTCGGACGCAGCCCGCGCGGCTTCCCGGCACTCCACCCTGGCCCTGGACCCGGCGGGGGATGAAGCGTCCTGGGATCCGCCGTCCGGGGAGGACCATGCCCGGGAGCTGGAAACGCGGGACCTGGCCGATCGCTGCCGGGCGGCGATGGCCCGGCTGCCCGGGGCCGACAGGCGGATAGCCTGGCTGCGTTTCCGGGACGGCCTGGACGCGTCGGCGATAGGCCGGGCCCTGGGACTGCCGGCGGGCACCGTGCGCTGGCGCCTGCACCTGATCAGGAAGACGGTCGGCACGGCCGTGGGGGTGGACGATGAAGCGTGAGACGCTGGACGCCGCGCTGCGCGAGGCCTGCGCGCGCGAGTCGGGGACGATACCGGCTCCGCCGATCCCGGGTCGGGTCCTGGAGCGGGCCATGGCCGCCGCCTTGGCGGGACGGCGGGCGGGGCAAGGCGCTTCCCGCTTGAAGGCGGCCCTGCCGGGCGCACTGGCCGCCGCGTCCGTGCTGGCCGCCGTCCTGGCCCTGGCCGTGACCCCGCCGTCGTACCGGGCGGGCGAGCCCCTGGCTACGGCCTTGGTGGCCGGCCTTCCCGAGAATCCGGCGGCGGCCTTCGCGCTGTTCCTGGAAAGCGCGGCGAGACCCTGACAGCCGCGGGCGCACGCCGGCGGTACGCAATAGTACGGAGGATAAAATGCTGAAGAGGATACTGCTTCCATCGCTGGCCGCGGCCCTGTCCATGGCCGGGCTCTTCCTGTCCTGGGACGCGAATGGCTGGACCTACCTGGACCTGCTCTCCCTGCTCCTGGTGCCGGTGGCCGGAACCGTCTACGTCTTCCTGATGCACGGCTGGCGGCCCGGTCTCAGGGCCTGGACCGCGCCCCTGGACCCGGCAGCCGACGCCGCCGGGCTGCGCTCGGCCGACGCCTACTGGAAGGCCCAGGCCGCTTCCTGGCTGTGGTTTGCCCTGGGCGGGGGACTGGTGAGCCTGATCGACATGTTCAAGAACCTGGCCGACAAGACGCAGATCGGCCCGAGGCTGGCCGTGTGCGTGATCTCGCCGCTGTACGCCGCGCTCCTCATGCTGCTCCTGGCCCTGCCATACCGCTCCCTGATACGGCGCAGGCTGGCCGGGGCGGAAGCGCCAGGGACCGAGGCGTGATCCTTCGCGCGCCTCCGGGGCGCGGGAACCGGGGCCGCCGCGCGGACCCGGTACGCTTCCTTCAAGCGGCGCGCGAAGATCGAGCCGGAGGGCCCGCCGCCGCCGGTATCCCGGCGGCGGGGCGCCCATCCCGGATCCATGCCTGACCTGACGCCGTGAATTGCGGCGTCGCCGGTTCCGGGCTATCATGGGGCCCGGAGGCCTGCGATGGACAGCTATGCGGCGCGGATCAACCGGGTCATCGACTACATAGACGCCCACCTGGGCGAGCAGCTGGAGCTGGGCATGCTGGCGGAAATCGCATGCTTCTCCAAGTACCATTTCCACCG
This sequence comes from Spirochaetota bacterium, assembly GCA_022709445.1. Taxonomy (GTDB): domain Bacteria; phylum Spirochaetota; class Spirochaetia; order Treponematales; family UBA12059; genus JAKLIU01. The sequence continues at coordinate 2,106 of JAKLIU010000064.1, forward strand.
ACTGTTCGCGGCGCACACGGGCGAGACCCTGGGCGCGTTCATACAGAGGCTGCGCCTGCAGAAGGCCGCGAGCCTCCTCAGGGGCGACCGCGGACTCAGGGTGACCGACGTGGCCCTGGACTGCGGGTTTTCCGGTTCGGCAGCCTTCGCGCGCAGTTTCAAGGAACGCTACGGCATGTCCGCGATGGACTGGCGGCGCGGCGGGAGCAATCCGGGCAACAGCGACGGCAAGCCGGATGAACGCGACGGCAAGGGGCGGGAATCGCCCGCGGCGCCCAGGGTGTACGTTTCATACGCGGCCGGTGCGCCGCTATGGAGGTTGACCATGGATGCGAAGGAAGCGAGCGTCGAGATCAGGACCATCGGGAAGAAGCGGCTGGCCTACGTACGGCACACGGGGCCGTACGCGGGAGACTCCGCGCTGTTCGGGCGGCTGTTCGGGAAGATCTACGCCTGGGCGGGGGCCCGGGGGCTCCTGGGGCCGGGCACCATGACCCTGGTGCTCTTCCACGACGACCCGGACACGGTGGCGCAGGACAAGCTGCGCACCTCGGTGTGCGTCACCGTGCCCGATGGCCAGGAAGCGTCCGGGGAGATAGGGCTGATGGACCTGTGCGCCGGCCAGTACGGCGTGGGACGCTTCACGGTTGAACCCGACGGCTACGGAGAGGCCTGGAACTGGATGTACGGGACCTGGCTGCCGCAGAGCGGCTTCGTGCCGGACGACCGGCAGTGCTTCGAGAGCTACCCCGAGCCGGTGATGGCCGACGGCCGCTGCGTGGTGGAGATCTGGATCCCGGTCAAACCGGCCTGACTGCGTCGGGCCGGTTTGACCCTGGCAATTCGGCCTGGGGCCGAATTGCCGGTCCGGATTATCGGTGGCCGGCCTGGCTGGCGCCGGCCGGCCTGGGGGGTCAGCCTTCCAGGTCGGTGGGGTGGGAGCCGCGGCTGCGTTCGCGCAGGTTCTTGAGGAAGCGTTCCATGGACGAGCGGGCCAGGTCCTTGCAGCCGAGGCCGAAGGCCAGAGCCAGGGCAAGGCAGACGGCGCCGAAGGCGATGAGCAGGAGCCAGCTCAGGATGTTGCCCTTGAAGCCTATCTGGTCCATGGCGATCAGCGCGACCACCAGGATGCCGCCGTACTTGATGCCCTTGGCGGCCAGGTTGCCGTTGGGCATGGCCGCGTTGCGCGCGATGGTCAGGGCGAAGTTGGAGAAGAAGCTGACCACCAGGATGCCTATGGCCAGGATCAGGCCGCCGGCCAGCAGGCCCGGGATCACCTCCAGGACGCGGTTCCAGAGCGAGGTGACCAGGTCCAGGTCCAGCGAGGCGGAGACCACGAGCAGGGTGGCGCCGATGACCGCCCAGAAGGCGAGCACGCCGGCCAGCTGGACGATGGAGTAGGTCACCCCGCCCTTGCGCAGGAACTCGGTGAAGCCGAGCCGCTTGCCCAGCTTGTCGGCCCGCACGATCCTCATGATGGCGCTGGCCAGGAAACGGGCCGCCATGGCCACCAGCCAGCCGGCGGCCAGGGTCAGGAGGGCGGTCACGGCGAGCGGGAGGCCCTGCCAGAACTCCGTGATGGTATCGAAGAATTCGTTCATCCGCGCTTCCCTCCCGCCGCCGCGAGCCCGTCGGAATCGGCGACTATCCTGTGTATTTCCTTGACCCCGAGGCCGGCTATGCCCAGCCGTTCCACGGTGCGTCCCTCGGCCATGTAGTCCCGGTCGTGCAGCATGGAGCCCAGGTGGATCACCATGTCTATGGTGGGCGTGGGCGTCCCCAGCATGGTACCTATGGACGAAATGGGCACCAGGCTCATGGGTATGTCCTCCCAGATGTAGCGGTGCGCTATGTTGGGCGGGGCCTTGATGCCGCGGTAGCCGTCCGTGCGCTGTATGGCCTCGTAGAGGTCCCTGCCCGGGGAGTCGTAGCTCAGGTAGAGCCACTCGCGGGCGGACACGCTGCGCGCTCCCAGCGCCCTGGCCACGTCCAGGCGCTCGGCGTCCACCCGCTCGAGTATCCTGGCTATGGAGGGCGTGATGCCCTGCAGGTAGTACTCGAAGTCGCCGCCGGTCGCCTCTATCCAGCCGGCGTTGAGTATGGTCAGGGCGGGATGGAAGACCGCGCCTATGTTCTCCATGCTGGTGGCCAGGACGTTGCCCCCGGCGGTGAACTGGGGAAAGGCGGGCCGCAGCACGTCAAGCACGTCCGGTATCCAGTAGGAGGGCAGGGTGGCGATGGGCACCTCGTTCTTGACCTTGAAGATGTGGGCGTCGTGGCGGGTGATGGCCCGCGAGGCGTAGATGAAGGTCTGGGCCTCGGCGATCACCGGCCTGGCCGTGACGACGCGGTCGGCCAGGACCTTGCGGAACTCCAGGGCGCCGCCGGTGCGACCGGGATTGAGGAGGACCACCTGGCCGTCCCTCAGGTGGGGAGCCATGGCCGCGGCCAGGGGGCCGTGGGCGGTGGCCGGGGTGACCACCATGATCACGTCCGCGCCTTCCAGGGCCTCGCCCATGTCGGATGTGGCGACGGCCACGGGGCCGAAACCGTTCACGTCGCCGTCCACCTGGACGCCCCCGTGCCAGCGGACGCCGGCCAGCCGTTCGTCGGTGCGGTTGTAGAGCGATACCGTGAAGCCCATGATGCCCAAGTGGCCGGCCATGGCCAGGCCGCCGTTGCCCGCTCCCGCCACGCACCAGCGCAGGGCCTTGCCCTTGGCCGCGGCCGCCTTGAGCGGCGCGGCGATGCGTTCATCCCTGACGTGCGCCATGTTCCCTCCGTTCCAGGACCGCGGCGATCCGGTCCGCCGCCGGGACGGGCGTTCCGTCCGCGTCGATGAGCGTCACCCCGCCGTTGCGGAAGCCCGTCTTCCAGGCGGCCGCCGCGGCGAACTCGTCGCGCAGTTCCGACAGCCAGGGCAGGGCGAACCAGCCCTCGGACAGCATGCGGTACAGGCCGGACGGGCCGTAGGTGTCCGGCACGTGCCGCTCCATCGCGGCGATCAGCAGCCTGGCCTCCCCGAGGAGGGTCTCCGTGCGCCAGGCCACCTCCTCCTCCCGCCCGGGGGTCCAGATGCCTCCCCCGGCCTTGACCGCCCGGTACTCCGACAGGGCCTGCCTGGTGATGCGCACGCTGTCGTCCACCACCTCGGGGTCGGCCAGGCGGCTGCCTTCCGACCAGCTGACCACGTGGATGGCCTGGGGACTGGATGCGTCGGCCGGCTCGATGTCGTCCATCATGGCGGTCACCGCGGCCAGCTGGGCCTTGGCCCGGTCCTCATCGTGCGAGAAGTAGTCCAGGCCGCCGCGAGGCTGGAGGTAGACCCTGAAGTCCGGCCCCTCCATGCCACGGACCAGGGCCAGGAGCGCGCGGGCCTTGGCCAGGTCCTGGACGCCGTGGGTGTACTTGGGCGTGTTGAGCATCACCTGCAGGACCAGGCTGCGCACGCCCTGGTCCCTGGCCGCCCGGGCCGCCACGTAGCCGGACACGACGTACCCGAGGTCGTCGGCGCCGCGGAAGGCGAAGTGGTGCGGCACGTTCGGCTCGAAGGGCTTGCCCGTTGAGGCGATGTAGCGCAGGGCCCGGAAGTGCTCTTCCAGGTTTTCCCGGACCGGGTTGGGGCCGCGGCCGTCGAGCCGGCAGAACCACCAGAGCGACAGGGCGTGCCAGGAGATGTCGATGCTGCGTTCCAGGATGCCGGCCATGCGCGCGGTGTCCGTGACGCCCGAGTAGGCCCGCACCAGCATGGGCCGGGCGGCCTCCCGGACGGCCTCGAATTCCTCCTCGGTGGCGATGGGGACGCCGCCCCCGTTGGGCCGGTCTTTCCAGTCCGTCCCGAAGGCCTCCTGGGTCAGCTGGGAGCTGCCTATGGACAGGACGTCCAGGAGGCCGGAGGCCGCCAGGCGGCGGGTCCAGTCCAGGAACAGGGCCACGGCCTCGCGGCGGTCCGGGAGGTAGGGGCCCACGTGGGCGCGCATGAGCGGCCCGAGCCCGCGGGCGGCGTGGTACGCGCTCCTGGCGGCAAGGGAGTCGCCCCGTTGCCCGAAGCCGGGGTAGGAGCGGTCCAGCGGGCCCGCCGAGCGCCAGCGGCCGGAGGCGACCAGCTCGCGCCCGAAGGCCAGGCGCTGCTCGTCGTAGGCCACGCCGGCCGCCAGTGAGGAGGGGATGCGGTCAGGGTCGACGCCCAGGGCGGACAGGCTCTCCGCCGGGGTCTCGTCGCCGCGGAACAGGGCAGTCACGAAGGGGAAACGCTCGGCGACCAGGTCGCAGGCCGGCGGCAGGCCCGCGAAGTACAGGGCGCGTATCGGTCCGCCGTCCTTGAGGAGGAGCCTGCCCCGGGCGAGCGCCTCGATCACGCGGCCGAACAGGCGGACGGCGTCCCGGGGATCCAGCCGGTAGCTGAAGCCCAGGGCGGTGATGCGCGAGCGGGCGAACCAGGCGGCCAGGAGGCGCGCGAGCAGTTCCGGCGCCGCGGCGTCCACTGCCTGCGACAGTTCCCGGTCCGCGGTTTCCGTGCGCACGCCGCATTCCGAGAGGAGCTCACCGATGGAGCCCAGCCCCAGGGTGTGCGCGTCCAGCGACGGCTTCAGGAAACCTATTCGCTCATCGGAGCCGAGTCTCATGCCCATGGCGAGTCCTTTCCGGCGGCCATGCCGCCGATGAGGCGCGAACGCGCCGGTTCCGGCACGAGGGATGACAGGGCGGGCGGCGGCGACAGCCTCGCGTTTCCGGCCGCCCGGTGGCGTTCCATGGCGGCCATGAACACTGCGGCCAGGTAGCCCTCCTCGTCCAGTCCGGCGTCCGTGGCGCATGCCTCGAACCAGCGGTCCGGCAGCATGGCCTGGCCGTTCACCTCGATGGCGTACAGCGTGTCCCTGAACAGGATGAAGTCACCCCGGGCGTAGTCCTCGATGCCGGCGGCGAGGAAGGCTGCCCGGGCGAACCCGATGACGCGGCGACGAAGCTCCGGATCGGTCAGCGGGCTGACCGTGGTGCGGTGGCCTTCCTTGTCGTCATTGGTGATCAGGCGCGGGAATTTGGGCGCCTGGAAGCCCAGCTCCGTGGGCATGACCAAGGCGGATTCCCCGTTGCCCGCCATGGCCACGGTGAACTCGCGCACTCCGGGGCCGGCGTCCCGTCCCGGGCCGGCGTCCCGTCCCGGGCCGTCGCCCAGGAAGCGCTCGATGAGGACATCCCCGAAACTCGAGGCGACGAAGCCGACGCGCGCGATGAGGGCTTCCGTGTCGCCGACCACGGAGGCCTCGTCGATGCCGCGGGAATTGCCCTCGCGGGAGGGCTTGACGATGTACGGGAAATCACGGAGCGCCCGCAGCTCCGCGGAGGCGGCGGGGCCCGGCTCCCGGAGGCCGGCGGTACGCACCACGGCCCAGGCGGGAGTGGCTATGCCCCGTTCCAGCCAGCGCGACTTGAGCGCGGCCTTGTCCAGTGCCAGCTCGAGCGTCGAAGCGGGAGAGCCCACGAAGGGGACGCCGCGGCTCGCGAGCAAGGCATGGAGATTTTTTCCGGGGCCCGCGGGTTCAGTGCTGGCGTACGGCGCGCAGTAGACCAGGTCCGGCCGGAAAACGGCCAGGGCCGACTCGAGTTCCGCCTCGGACGGCGGGGACAGGTAGCCTGTCTCCAGGCCGCCCTTTTGCAGGACGGCGGCCATGCGCGAAAAACGACCGGGCGCTTGCGTGACGTCTCCCCGGCGAGACCCTGTGGACGGCTCGGAACCAATGATGAGTACTTTCTGCAAACCTGCGGTGCCTCCATTCTTCTTGCCCAAGAAGATCTTGGAAAAAGTGTACCCGCATACCGGCCGCACGGGCAACAATTATTTTCCCCCCGATAAGAAAACGGCAGAACGAGGCGCGGGAGGATGAAACCGGATGCAAGAGCCGCAGCCGTGATGGAGGCGACGGCACCCGATTGTACATGCGTCAGCGATTGAAGCGGTATCCTTCGCGCGCCGTGGAGGCGCGCCGCCCGACCGGGCGGGGCCATGGCCGCGGGCGGACATGGCCGGGAAGAGTGGATGGCGCGCGGAGATACGAGCGCAAAGCGCGACGGCGGCGGGTACGCCGCCGGGACGCCCGGCGCGACGCTTGACGAAACCGGCGCGGAGGGGCATATTCGACTGACAGGCTATGATGGAGACGAGTAGCCGGACCGTCGCGTCGAGAGAGAGGGTACCCCGAGGCTGGAAGGGTCCCGTCGCGATCCCGGTGAAGACCCCTCCTGAGCCGTTCCCGTGAAAGCGTACCTGCGGCAATTCATGCCTGCGGTGCGTCGCTAATGGGGACCGGGTTCGCCCGTGACAGCGAGCCGAAAGAGCGCCGGTCCGGATGGGCGGGCGAAGTAAGGTGGTACCGCGGATTCCGAGCCCGCTCGACGTCGTCGAGAACGGGGCGCGCCGTGAAAGGCTCGCACGGGAGTTCGTCCTTACGCACAGACTCGGGAGGATTCCCGCGTGCGCAGGACGCTCTGCGTGGGAGCCTTTTCCGTATCAGGAGTACCCGTATGGCGCAACCCGTTGAAACCGTACGACATTCGCTCTCCCACGTCATGGCCGAGGCGGTGGTCAAGCTCTACCCCGGCACCAAGGTCGCCATCGGTCCGGCCATCGACGACGGCTTCTACTACGACTTCCAGCTGCCCGCCCCCATCCAGCCGGAGGACCTGCCGGCGATCGAGAAGGAGATGCGCCGCATCATCGCCTCGGGGGCCAGGTTCGAGCGCAGGGAGATATCCAAGGACGACGCGCGCAGGCTGTTCGCCGCCGAGCCCTTCAAGCTGGAGCTGATCGATGGCCTGGAGGACGGGGCCATCTCCGTGTACG
>JAKLIU010000065.1 GCA_022709445.1 Spirochaetota bacterium
TCGAGGCCGGCGATCTTGCCGGCGTCCTTGGTGGCCTGGCGCTGCGCGTCGTTGAAGTACGCGGGCACCGTGATCACGGCCTCGGTGACCGGCTCGCCCAGGTAGTCCTCGGCGGTCTTCTTCATCTTCTGGAGGACGAAGGCGCTGATCTCCTGCGGGCTGTACTGCTTTCCGGCGGCGTCCACGCGGACGTCGTTCTGGTGAGCCACCACGTGGTAGGGCACCAGGGTGGTCTCCATCTTGACCTCGTCGAAGCGGCGCCCCATGAAGCGCTTGATGGAGTAGACGGTGTTCTCCGGGTTGGTGATCATCTGGTTCTTGGCCGGCTGGCCGACCACGCGCTCGCCCTTGCCGGTGAAGCCGACGATGGAGGGCGTGGTCCTCTGGCCCTCGGAGTTGGCTATGACCAGCGGCTCGCCGCCTTCCATCACGGACACGCAGCTGTTGGTGGTACCCAGGTCGATTCCTATAATCCTGCCCATTGCATTCTCCTTGACGCGTTCCCGCGTTGCTTGTGCTTGTCTGTCAGGCGCCTTCGCCGGCGGTGCCGGCCGCGCCGCCGGAGCCCGCATCCTGCCCGGGGGCGGAAGCCGGCCCCCCGGCCGTCCCGGACCTGGGCATCCGCACCTTGACCTTGGCGCTGCGGAGGACCCGCTCCCTGAGCCGGTACCCCGTGGAATACTCCTCGGCGACCACCGGCTCCTCGCAGTCGCCTTCCTCGCTCATCATCGCCTCGTGCAGGTGCGGGTCGAAGGGCCGCCCCAGGCTCTCGAAGCGGGACAGCCCGTACTTGCCCTCCAGGGTCGACAGGAGGCCGCGGCGGATCATGTCCACCCCGTCATGCAGGACCTGGAAGTCCCTGGATATCTCGGAGCTCCCGATGGCCCGGTCGAAGTTGTCCAGCACGGCCACCAGGTCCCCCAGGAGCTGGGCGTTGGCGTACTGTACGGCGTCGTCCTTTTCCCGGAACATCCGCTTGCGGAAGTTCTCGTAATCGGCCAGCTTGCGGAGGTACTGGTCCTTGAGCGAGGACAGCTCGCCCTCGAGTTCCGCTATCCGGGCATCCTTCTCGGCCAGGGCGATGGTATCCCTCTGGACGCGTTCCCCGCATGCCTCGGCCGCGTCCTTGGCGGCCTCCAGGGTCTCGGAGCACAGGTCCCCGGCCTCCGGGTCATCCGCGTGACCGGCGTCCTGCCCGGCGGGATGCTGGTGTTCGTGCTTGTTCTGTTTGGACATGGCCTCGCTCTGTCATGGTGATGGCCGGACTGTCGGGCTGGAGGGCCCGGGGGCATCCCCCGCGCCCCAGCGGTCCGGCTGTGCAAAACAAAAATAATAAGGAGCTTTTTGAAGCGTCAAGATGAATGCGTCGAAATCGGACGAATACGGCACGGTTCTTGCGTATCCGCGCCCGTCCCGACCGCTTGACAATACCCGACCATGGCTTACCATTGAAAGTGGGCCCCCGCGGGGGTCCGGCAAAACCGGGAGGAGCGTCATTGCAGACCCAACGGCCCCAGATGCTGCAGGAGCAACGGCAGCGTCTCAGCCCCCAGATGATCCAATCCATCAAACTCATGTCCCTGCCCATACAGGAATTGAAGGAAGAAATCCAGCGCGAACTCGAGGCCAACCCCGCCCTGGAGATCGTCGAGGACCGGTCGACCGTCTCCCTGGAGACCATCCACGAGGAGAAGGAATCCGATTCCGATTCCCGCCGGCTGTTCGAGGACAGCTCCGATCCCGGCTTCTCGCGCAGCAACGACGACGACTCGGACGCCAAGCGCATGTTCCTGGAAGGCGCGATCACCCGGCCGGAGACCCTGCAGGAGCACCTCCTGTGGCAGCTCAGGCTGCAGCCCCTGAGCGCGTCGCAGCGCCTGGTGGGCGAGGCCCTGGTGCAGAACCTGGACCATGACGGCTTCCACAAGGAAGACCCCTTCCTGCTCTGCAAGGACGCGACCCGGGAGACGGTGAACATGGTGATGGCGGTGATCCGCACCCTGGAACCGGCCGGCGCCTGCGTGGTGGACTACCGGGAGTCCCTCCTGGTCCAGGCCCTGCTGGCCCCGGACGCCCCTCCGGGCGCCCTGGAGATAGTCCGGAACCACATAGAGCTCCTCGAGCACGCGAGGCACCAGGAAATCCAGCGCAAGCTCAAGCTGGACGACGCGACCATGGCCGACGCGCTGGCCTTCATCAAGCGGCTCAACCCCTTCCCGGGCCGGCTGTACTCCTCCGACGAGGTGCGCTACGTCATCCCGGACGTGCAGGTGAAGCTCAAGGACGGCGAGTTCGTCATCTCCATCAACGACGAGGAGATCCCGATCATAGGGATCAACCCCTTCTTCGACCACCTCTCGGGGGAGAAGCACGACAAGGCCACCGACTCCTTCGTCAAGGACAACATCCGGCAGGCCCGGTGGTTCATCCAGAGCATCCACCAGCGCAACCGGACCCTGCTCAAGGTGGTGCGCTCGATCGTGGAGTTCCAGCGGCAGTTCTTCGCCCGCGGGCCCAAGCACCTGGCGCCCCTCACCCTCAAGGACATAGCCGGGGAGGTGGGCGTCCACGAGACCACCGTGTCCCGGATAGCCAACAAGAAGTACGTGCAGACGGACTGGGGCATCTTCGAGCTGCGCTACTTCTTCACCAACAGCATCAGCGGCTCGGGCTCCCGGGGGTCCCGCTTCTCCAAGTCCGGCGTCAAGCAGGTCATCAAGGAGATCATCGAAAGCGAGGCGAAGGCCTTGTCCGACCAGGATATCAGCGAGATATTGACCAGGAAGGGCATCAAGCTGGCCAGGCGAACCGTCGCCAAGTACCGCCAGGAGCTGCACATGGATTCATCGTTCGGCCGCAAGCACGGCTGAGCGCCGGGATTCGGCAATCCGGCCGGCTCGTCCGGCCACAAGGAGGCTCGCATGAATATAGACGTCCGTTCCGTGCACTTCGACCTGAGCGAGGCGAACCGCGCCTACCTGGACAAGAAACTGGAGCGCATCGCCTACGCGAAGGACCTGGTCGTGGACCTCTTGTTCTCCCTCACCAAGGAAAAGCAGTTCAAGTGCGAATGCACCGTGAACTTCCGGTGGGGGACCCAGGCCCATGTCCAGGAGGCCGATTTCGACCTGCTGGCCGGGATGGACAAGCTGATGGACAAGCTCGAGCAGAAAATCAACAAGGAAAAAGAGAAAGTAAAAGAAAAAAAGTGACCCTGAGCCCTGCATGACGACGGGGAGGGCGTCCGCGCCCTCCCTTTTTCGTCCCCGGACCGGCGATTGCGCCGCTCGTCCGTTCGCGCTATGCTGGCGGCAGATGGAAGACAAGCACTTCACGGTCCTGGACCTCCTGGACCTGGACCTCAAGGAACACGACGACCTCAAGCTGCGCTGCATCGGCGGCCGCAAGGGCCTGGGGCGGGAGATCAGCTCGGCGGACATCAACCGGCCCGGGCTGGCCCTGTCCGGTTTCTTCGAGAGCTTCGCCTACCAGCGCGTGCAGCTCATCGGCAAGGGCGAGTCGGCCTACCTCCGGCTCCTGGCCGCCGAGGGCCGCTCCGAGGGCGTATCCCGCGTGTTCACCTTCCCCGTTCCCTGCTTCATCTTCGCCAACGCCGAGCCGCCGGAGCCCATGTTCGCGGAGGCCGCGGAGGCCGCCGACTGCCCGGTGCTCCTCTCCGAGCTGTCGTCCACCGAGATCGCCGCCAGGCTCATGCGGGTGCTGACCAACGTGTTCGCACCCAAGTCCAGCGTGCACGGCGTGCTGGTGGAGGTCTACGGCATCGGCATCCTGCTCACGGGGGATTCCGGGGTGGGCAAGAGCGAGACGGCCCTGGAACTGATAGAGCGCGGCCACCGCCTGGTGGCGGACGACGTGGTGGAGATACGCTGCGTGAGCGGCAACATCCTCATGGGTTCCGGGGCCAACAAGGTCATCGGGCACCACATGGAGATCCGCGGCCTGGGGATCATCAACGTGACGCACCTGTTCGGGGTGGGCGCCATCAGGGACAAGAAGCAGGTGCAGCTCATCTGCAACCTGGAGGAGTGGGACTCCGCCAAGGTGTACGACCGCATCGGCACGGAGGAGATGGCGGACGTGATCCTGGGGGTGCGGGTGCCGAGGCTGGACATACCGGTCAAGCCGGGGCGCAACATCCCCATCATCGTCGAGACCGCCGCCATGAACGAGCGCCTCAAGAAGATGGGATACCATTCCGCGAGGGAATTCAACCAGAATATCCTGCGCTGGCTGGAGAGCGACAACGCCCGGGCGGTATACTTCGGGCGGGACGATTCAATCTGACGCCGAGAGCGCGGATATCCAAGGAAGCGGGGAGCCCCCGATGACAGAGAAGACGACCGTGATCAAGAACAGGGCAGGCATACACGCCAGGCCGGCGGCCATGATCGTGCAGGTCGCGGGCAAGTTCAAGTCGCGCATCTTCCTGGAGAAGGGCGAGGACCGGATCAACGCCAAGAGCATCATGGGCATCATAACCCTGGGGGCCGGTTTCGAGTCCGTCATCAGGATCATCGCCGAGGGCGAGGACGAGGCCGCCGCGGTCGACGCCATCGAGCGGCTGTTCGAGAACCGTTTCGAAGAAGAGTGATGCGCGTCAGCGGCCCGCCCGGGCGGCAGGCGTCCACGGCCGCCGTGGCGGCGATCCTCTACGCCATCGTGCTTGCAGGTTCCTACCTCTTCCTGCGCCGGTCCCTGGAAACCGACCCCGGCATGCCCGGGCTCTACACGGGCGCCATCGGGGCCATCCTCGCCATCCTGCCCGGCGCGTCCTTCCTGGGCCTCTGCCTCACCCTCTGGCGCCTGGCCCGTGACGCGCTCAGGAGGACCTGGGGTTCCCGCCTCCGGGTGCGCCTGTCCCTGCTCTTCATGGCCACGGCCATGGCCGCCCTCCTGCCCCCCGTGTTCGCCTACGGCAGCCTGGCCGTGCGGGCCGCCGGCATCAGCTCCTCGCAGACCGTGCGCGAGGCCGTGGCGGGCGGCACCGAGCTGGCCCTGGCCTGGTACGCGGGCAAGGACGCCGGCCTGCGGTACGCGGCCGTCAACGACCTGCCGGCCCTGGCCGCCCGGCTGGGGACCGACGCCGACGCCGCGCTCCGGGCGCTCGAGGCGCGGGAACCGGACATCTGCGCCCTGGAACTGTTCGCGGACGGGCGCAGCGCGTCGTTCGCGGGCGACCCGGCGGCGCGCTCGCAGCCCGGTTCCCCCCCGCCCTCGTCCGAGGGGTTCCTGCCCCGCCTGTCCGCGGGGGGGTCCACCTACTCCCGCTATGCCCTGCCCCGGCCTGCCTTCGCCGCGGCCTCGGGGGGCGCTTCCCCCATACAGGGCGCCGTCCTGTCGCTTCGCTTCCCGCGCCCGGTCGAGGAAGCGGCCTCCAGCCTCGCGGGGGCGGCCAGGGCCCTGGAACGGACGGGCCGCATCGCGGGATCCTACACCCTGTACGTGGTCCTGTTCGGGCTGAGCCTGGTGTTCCCCCTGGCGGCCCTGGCCGTGGTGTTCTCCCAGTCGGCCGCGGCCGCGGTGTTCGCGCCGCTCTCCGCCCTCGCCGACGGCATCCGCCTGGTGGACCGGGGCGAGCGGCGCGTACCCAACCTGTCCAAGCCAGGCGACGAGTCCGGGCAGCTCGTGGCCGAGTTCAACGCCATGCTGGAGCGGCTCGAGCGCTCGCGGGGCGACGAGCTGCGCAACGAGCGCATGGGCGCGTGGAGGGACATAGCCAGGCGCCTGGCGCACGAGCTGCGCAACCCGCTGACGCCCATCAGGCTATCCGCCGAGCGCGTGCTCAAGCGCTGGACCTCCGGGGACCGGGACCTGGACGGGATACTGGGGAAGTCCATGGTCGCCATCATCCAGGAGACGGCCAACATGGAGATCCTGCTCTCCGAATTCAGGGATTTCGCCCGGCTGCCGGAGCCCCAGAAGGACTGGGTGGAGCTCAAGGAGCTGGTGGACGAGGCCGTCCACCTGTACTCCACGCCCTGGCCGCGGCTCCGGGTGGACGCGTCCCAGGTGGACGCCGGGCTCAGGATCAGGGCCGACCGCGGCCAGATCAAGCAGGTCCTGCGCAACCTGATCTCCAACGCCGCGGACGCCACGGGAGGCGAAGGTTCGATCACCATACGCAGCGATCTTGTCAAGACGGAGGAATCCCGCTATTGTAGGCTGCAGGTGGCGGACGACGGTCGGGGGATACCGGCCGGGTCGCGCGACCGGGTCTTCTCGCCGTATTTTTCAACCAAACCCGACGGAACCGGCCTCGGCCTCGCGATCGTGGATCACATCATCGCGTCGCACGGCGGCAGCGTGAGGTTCGACTCGGCGGAAGGCGTCGGCACGACGTTCTACCTGGACCTGCCGGCGGAGTGAACCGGCGGTCGGAGCCTGGGATCGACGGATCCCGCAAGGAAGCGGCGCATGGGAGCAGTCCTCGTCATAGACGACGAACCGGGCATACGGGCCACGGTCAAGGATATACTCGAGGACGAGGGCTACCGGGCGCTCACGGCCGAGGACGGCCCGACGGGCCTGGACATCCTCGGGCGCGAATCGGTGGACACCGTGATCCTGGACGTCTGGCTGCCCCGCATGGGCGGGATAGACGTGCTCAAGGCCATCCGCGCGGAATGGCCGACCATCGAGGTCATCGTGGTCTCCGGTCACGCCAGCATCGACATGGCGGTCAGCGCGGTCAAGCTGGGCGCCTTCGACTTCATCGAGAAACCCCTCTCCATAGAACGGCTGGCCACGGCCGTCCGCAACGCCCGCGCCCTCTCCGGGCTCAGGGTGGAGAACGCGAGGCTCAAGGCGGCCACGGCCGACCAGGACGAGATCGTCGCCCGGTCCGCGGGCATGCAGGCCGTGATCGGCCTGATCGCGCAGAGCGCACGCAGCGACGCCCGCGTGCTGATCACCGGGGACAACGGCACCGGCAAGGAGCTGGCGGCCAGGCGCATCCACGAGCTGTCCGCCCGCGCCCAGGGACCCTTCGTGGCCGTCAACTGCGCGGCCATGCCCGACACGCTGATAGAAAGCGAGCTGTTCGGGCACGAGAAGGGCTCCTTCACCGACGCCGTCTCCCGGCGCAAGGGCAAGTTCGAGGCGGCCCACGGCGGGACCCTGTTCCTGGACGAGATAGGCGACATGTCCCTGCAGGCCCAGGCCAAGGTGCTCAGGGCCGTCCAGGAGATGCGTTTCGAGCGCCTGGGCGGCGAAGAGACCGTCAGCGTCGACGTCCGCGTGATCGCGGCCACCAACAAGGACCTCGAGGCGGAGATCGCCGCCGGCCGCTTCCGCGAGGACCTGTACTTCCGGCTGAACGTGATCCCGCTCCGGATACCCCCGCTCGCCGAGCGGGCGGAGGACATCGAGCCCCTGGCCGACTACTTCCTGGCCAAGCTCGGCGGCGCCTCCGGCAGGAGCCTGTCCCCCGAGGGCCTGGAGGCCATCCGCTCCCACGCGTGGCCGGGCAACGTGCGCGAACTCAGGAACTTCATCGAGCGCCTGGCCGTCATGTCGGACGAGGAGCCCATATCGGGGGAGACGGTAGAGCGCTACCTGCGCCGGGACCCGGCCGCCCCGGAGGAACCCGCCCTGGACGGCATCTTCGCGGAACTGGCCGGGCTCAGGCTGGCGGAGGCCAAAAACGAGTTCGAGCGGCGATATCTTCTTCACCACTTGCGGAAAGCGGGCTATAATGTCACCCGGGCCGCGGAAGCCATAGGCGCGTACCCGAGCAACGTCCATGCAAAAATCAAGAAGTTCGGAATAGAGGCGGGCGAATGAAACTATTGACCGAACGCCAGAAGGATTTCCTCGAATTCATAGAAGAGTTCATGAGGGAAAAGCCCTACTCCCCCACCATCAGGGAGATAGCGGACCACTTCGGGATGTCCGTCAAGGGCGCCTACGACCACATCAAGGCAATCGAGAAAAAAGGCTACATACGCGTGGGGGAAAACCGCTCGCGCAGCATCGAGCTGGTGGGCAAGGCCAGCGGCCGTTCCCCCACGGTGGAAGTGCCCATCCTGGGCTCGGTCGCCGCGGGCAAGCCCATCTTCGTGGACGAGAACTACGAGGCGGGCGTGCACGTGCCCGCCGCCATGGTCGGGCGCAAGCGCTGTTTCGCGCTGCGGGTCCGCGGCGACAGCATGCTCAACGCGGGCATCCTGGACGGGGACATTGCCGTGCTGGAACAGCGCGATACCGCCGAGGACGGGGAGATCGTCGTGGCCATGATGGAAGACTCCGTCACCCTCAAGCGCTTCTTCCGGGAAAAGGGCAAGATCCGCCTGGCGGCCGAGAACCCCGCCTACAGTCCCATCTTCACCCAGGACGTCCGCATCCTCGGCAGGCTCCGCGGGATAGTCAGAACCTACTGAGCATGGAGAGCGTCCTCATCCTCGGCGGGCCCGAACTGGGCCGCCGCAACGACTTCATCAAGCAAGCCAGGGAACGCTGCGCCAGGGAGTGGGGCGAGATGCCCGAGGAGCACCGGCTCTACGCCCACGAGACCGGCGTCACGGCCCTCCTGGACCTGCTCATGAACGGGTCGCTGTTCTCGGCCGGCAAGTTCGTGCAGTACCTGGGTGCGGACCAGGTCAAGCTGAAGGCTGATGTCCAGGCCCTGGCCGCCTACGCCAGGAATCCCGCCGGGAAAACCGTGCTGGTGCTGGTGTCGGACGGCTACGGCGTGGAGAAGGCCATTGAGGACGCCGTCCCCAAGGACGCCAAGCGGATCTTCTGGGAACTTTCCGGCGCGGAGATGGAACGCTGGATACGGGAATACTTCTCGTCGCAGGACCTGCGGATCCAGCCGGACGCCGTGGACGCCATCCTGGAGCTGGTGGAGAACAACACAGAGGCGCTCCGCTCCGAATGCTCCCGGCTGGCGCTCTTCTGGCCCGCCGGATCGGTCATCGGCGAGG
>JAKLIU010000066.1 GCA_022709445.1 Spirochaetota bacterium
CACCCAGCGAGCCACCAGTTCAGCGTCGGCCGGCGCGGCCATGGCGGTCACTGCAGCGATTTGAGCAGTTCCAGGAGCGGGGCCAGGCGCTCGGCATCCCCGGCCTTCTCCGCCAGGTCCTTGAGCTCACCCCTGCGGGCCAGGACGGCGAAGCCCCGCGCCAGGCGCGACAGCGCCGCCCATCGTTCGTCGCCCAGTTTTTCCCTGATGGCCAGGTTGCGCTCGATCTGGGCCATGCGCACGCGGTACTCGGCCTCCAGGCTGGCGCGCACGGTCTTGCCGATCTCCTGCGTGTCCGGCTTCCTCTCCAGCATGAGCCGCGCCAGGCGGGCCTGGGCCTCGCGGATCTCCGCCCGGGCCAGCTCCATGACGCGGGAGTCCCTGGCCAGCAGTTCCCGGATGAAGAGGGCTTCTTCCTGCTTGAGGTCCAGCGCGCGTATGTCGCGGCGCGCCTCCGCGAGACCGTAGGCCTCGCCGGCCACGTCGCCCGCGCCCGGCGCGCCGGGGGCCTGGGCGAATGCCGGCATGAGCGCCGCGATCAGGGCGATGGCCGCCACGATGCACCGTTTGGTTGTTTTCATCCCGTCCTCCGACATTCAGGTCGACGCGGACCGCGTTCCGGTTCCCGTGAAAGTATAGCTCCCCAGCGGCCGCTTGGCACGGATTGACCCGCCCGGATGCCGGGTCTATGGTGGGGAGATCGATGAGCGGACGGGAGGCGACCATGGTGGAACCGAAGCTGATTCTGGGCGGCATACCCGCCCCGCGCGTCCTGGACGTGGCCACGGGCGGCGGGTCCTTCGTCGGCTTCCTGGTCGAGGGCCTGCCGTCCTGGGAATCGATCATCGGGCTGGATGCCGAGGACCGTGCCGCCGCCGCCTTCGCGGCCGCCTGGAAGGACCGGGCAGGAGTCGAATTCCGCAAGGGCGACGCATACGCCCTGGACTTCCCCGACGGCTCCTTCGACCTGGTCTCGGTGTCCAACTCCCTGCACCACTTCGCCGATCCGGGCGCGGTGCTGGCGGAGATGCTGCGGGTGGCCCGTCCCGGCGGCCGCGTCCTCATCGCGGAAATGCACCGGGACGCCGTCACGGAGGAGGAGCTGACGCACGTGCTCCTCCACCACTGGTGGGCCGCGGTGGACAGCTCCCTGGGCATCGTGCACGGGGAGACCTGGACGCGCGAGCGGCTGGCCGCTGGCGCAGCCGGCCTGGGCCTCCTGGAGATGCGACTGTTCGACCTGCGGGACACGGAGGGCGACCCGCGGGATCCGGCCCTGCTGGCGGAACTGGACGCGGTCATCACGCGCTACATCGGGCGGGCGGGGGAGCGGGCGGACCTGCGCGACAAGGGGGAGGCGTTGAGGACGCGAGTCGCCTCCGTCGGCTACCGCTCGGCGCCGTCCCTGGTCGCTGTCGGCTTCAAGCCGGGAACGCGACCAGGAGCCTGAGGACCTTCAGCCCAGCCAGTGCATCTCCATGGGAGGAGCGCCCTTGACCGGCAGCGCGCCGCGCGCCTCCAGGGGCAGGCGCCCCGCGATGAGCGCGGCGGTTGCGCCGGACACGTTGACCCGCATGGGCTCGCTTGCCGCCTCCATCCTGCTGGCCATGTTCACCGTGTCCCCGAAGACGTCGTAGATGAAGCGGCGCGTCCCCACGATGCCAGCCACCGCCTCGCCCGAGTGCAGGCCCAGGCGCATGAGCCAGCGCACCGGCGAGCGCTCGTTGCGGGCGGCCAGCCAGTCGCGCATGGCCAGGGCCGCGCGGGCCAGGCACAGGGCATGGTCGGGATTGGGTTCCGGAATGCCCGAGGCCGCGAAGTAGGCGTCGCCTATCGTCTTGATCCGCTCGCAGCCGTGGTCGTGGATGATCCCGTCGAAGCCCGCCACGATGTCGTTGAGCTCGCCGATCAGCTGTCGCGGGCTCAGGCCGGCGGAGACCCGGGTGAAGTCCACCAGGTCCGTGAAGAGGACGCTGACGTCCTTGAACAGCCTGGGCTCGCTGGCGCCTGTCTCCTTGAGCTCGCTGGCCACCGGCGCCGGCAGCAGGGACTCCAGGAGCCGTTCGGATTTCTCGCGCTCGCGCTCCACGCCGCGCAGGGCCTGCCTGAGCCTGAGGTGGGTGCCCACCCGGGCCACCACCTCCTCCTGCTGGAAGGGCTTGGAGACGTAGTCCACCGCCCCGGCGCGGAAGCCGTTCACCTTGTCCTCCAGCTGGTTGAGGGCGGAGATGAAGATCACCGGGATGTCCGCGGTGGCGGGATCGGCCTTGAGCCTTCCGATGGTCTCGAAGCCGTCCATGCCGGGCATCTTGATGTCCAGGAGTATCAGGTCCGGCCTGGCCTTGGCGGCCACCTGCAGGGCACGTTCGCCGCTCCTGGCCTGCAGGGGATGGAAGCCCGCCTGCGTGAGGGTGTCGCTGAGCACCTTGAGGTTCTCTTCTATGTCGTCCACCACCAGCACCAGAGAGCCATCATCGTCCATCGCTTCCCCCTTCCGCTCCCGCGGCCCCGGCCAGCGCGGCCAGGAGCGCGCCCACGGCGACTTCATCGTACGCGCCGGCGGCGGCCCCGAGCGCCGCGGGGAACGCGCCGACAGCCCCGTCCATGCCCGTGGCGATCCTGGCCAGGCCGCCGAAATCGTTGATCGCGGCGGCGTCGGACAGTCGCGCCAGCCCCTCCGGTCCCAGGGCCTCCGCGGCCGCGCGCAGGTCCCCTTCGCCGGGGAACGCAGCCTCCGGGGAGGCCTCCGCCCGCTGCGCTCCGGCCGCCACCACGGGCACCGCGCCGCGCTCGGCGATGAGCGCGTAGAGCGAACCGAGCTTGAAGGGTTTTGACAGGAAGCCGTCGAAGCCGGCCGCGACGATGCGCGCCTCGTCGTGGCTGAAGGCGGAGGCGGTCAGGGCGAACACCTTCACGGAGGCCAGGTCCGCGTCGGCCTTGATCGCCTCGGTGGCCCGGTAGCCGTCCATGCCCGGCATCTTGATGTCCATGAACACGATGGCAGGCCGGGCGTCCCGGGTGCGCTCCACGGCCTCCTTGCCGTCGGCGGCCTCCAGCACCGTGAAGCCGGCGCGCTCGAGCATCTCCTTGAGCACCAGGCGGTTGGCCTCCTGGTCATCGGCCACCAGCACGGTCACCTCCCTTCCGGGCTGCACCCGGATGGATGCCTCCCCGGATTCCCGCCGGTCGGGCGCCTGCGCGGCGGCCTCCAGGGGGAGCGAGAAGGAGAATTCGCTCCCCTCGCCCAGAACGCTCTTCACCTCCAGGGCGCCGCCCATCATGGCCACGTACCTGCTGCTGATGGCCAGGCCCAGGCCCGTGCCGCCCTCGTGGTCCGTGGTCGACGCCTGCACGAAGGGCTGGAGGATGGCTTCGCGCTCGTCTTCCGGTATGCCCCGGCCGGTGTCCCTGACGGCGAACCGGATGCGGTCGCCCTCGACCCCGACCAGGATGCCTATGCCGCCTTCCTCGGTGAACTTGACGGCGTTGCCGACCAGGTTGACCATCACCTGCCTGAGCTTCCCGAGGTCGCCCCGGACGTGGCGCGGCAGGCCGTCCAGCGTGTCGTGGTAGAGGCTCAGGCCCTTCTTCCTGCAGCGCAGCTCGAACATGTCCCGCAGGTCGCCCACGAAATCATGCAGGTCGAAGACGGCCGGGTGCAGCTCCATCTTGCCGGCCTCTATCTTGGAGATGTCCAGGATGTCGTTGATGAGTGCCAGGAGGTGCTCCCCCGAGCGCGAGATGATGCGCAGCCGCTCCACTTGCCGGTCGGTCAGGTTCCTGTCGTCGGCGAGGAGCTGGGTGAAGCCCAGGATGGCGTTGAGCGGGGTCCGGAGCTCGTGGCTCATGTTGGCAAGGAACTCGCTCTTCATGCGGCTGGCGTTCTCCGCCTCGGCCTTGGAACGGCGCAGGTTCCCCTCCAGCTCCGCCTGCCTGGTCACGTCCCGCAGGATGGCGGTGGTCCACTCGTCCGCGCCCTCCCCGGTGCGGGACAGGTGGGCCTCCATGAGCCGGGTGGAGCCGTCGGCCGCCCGCCAGGCGTGCCTGCCCAGGGCCTCGCCGTCCGCATGCCCGTGCGCTGAGGCCAGGAGCCCGGCATCCTCGCCCAGGAACAGGGACAGGGGCTTCCCGATTGCCGCTTCCCGCCCCAGGCCGAAACAGGCTTCCGCCGCCGGGTTGAACAGCCGTATCGCCAGCGAGCGGTCGAAGGCCACGATGGGATCGGCCGCCCCGGCGACCACGTCCTCGAAGCGCCGCCTGGAGGCCTCCAGCTGGCCGCGCTGCTTCTGGATCAGCTCGTTGATCTGGCGGTAGACCCCGGAGAACTCGTCGTTCTGGACCACGTCGATCACCCTGCCCGCCTCCGGGTTGGGCGAGTTGAGCGCTTCCAGCCGGTCGTGGATGGTGGCCAGGGGCTTGCGGATCAGCCGCTTGAGCTGGAACAGCATCTGCATGATGAAGAAGCCCAGCGAGAGCGTCTTGACCAGGAACACCTTGAGCAGGTCCGCGACCTCCTCGGAATTCCTGGCCTGGTTGAACAGGTCCGAAGTGGCCCCGAACGGGTCGTCCAGGATGACCCTCAGCGCCTGCATGCCGCGCAGCGCGGCGAAGGAGTCCGCCACGAACGAGAGACCCTGCATGGTCATGTACAGCAGGATCGCCAGCATCATCAGCAGGGTCTTGGAGTACAGGGAGGAATACGAGAGCGCTGAGGCCGGACTGCAGGCCAGGATGGCCTGCTTGGCGGGGTACAGCCGGTCCTCGACCTTGAGCGACAGGATCACGCCGACGAAGAAGCCCGCGACGCAGGCCTCAAGCACGCCGGGCACGGCTATCCACATGAGCTGGAACAGGCTCCCCGGCGCCAGGCCCGCCGCCGCCTGTCCCGCCTGGGCGGGGTCGATGGCGTACACCAGGACCCGCCCCAGCGTGAACACAGCCATCGAGGCGAGGATCGTGAAGGTCCGCGTCCGGTTCAGGTGGCGCACCGCGAGGGAACTCAGGCGGGAATCATCGCCGCACGCGCGCAGGCAGTGCAGGTAGGCCTTGATGACGGGCAGGAAGTAGAACACCAGGAGCGCGTCCAGGGCGAGCACCTGGGACCACATGGCCACGGCCGTCCAGCCCCGGGTGAACATGGACCAGCTGCGGCTGAAGGCCTCGTGGAGGTTCGGACCCGACAGCGAGGTGACGAACAGCACCATGAGCGGGGCGAAAAACATGGAATCGGGGCGCGTGACCCGGGAGCGTTCGCGGGATTTCATGCTCTCCAGTATACGGCGCCCGGGGCGCGCCGTGGCGTCCCGGAGGCGGAAACCGGCGAGAATTTACGCAGTCTTCACGCGCGGCCCGGCACGCCCCTCATTTGACCACCATGGTGAAGACGCCATCCCAGTCCGCGGGGGGCGGGCTGGCGCGGAACAGCTTGACGCGCTTCAGGAAGGCGGCCGCGGCGCTGTCGCCGTACTTGGACGCGCAGGCCGTGAACGCCGCCTCGGCGCGGTCCCATTTCTGCGCCCGGTACGCGGCCAGGCCCTTCTCGAACTCCGCCTTGATGGCCAGCAGCTTGGGCGAAGCCTTGTCCGCCTCCTGGAGCACCTCGTAGATGCGGGCCGGCTTGGTCTTGCCCTTGACCGTCAGGAGGTCGATTTCGCGGCAGACGAAGCGGTCCTTCACCTGTTCGTACACGGAATCGGTGACCAGGGACTTGGTCCCGTAGGTCTTGTTCGCGCCTTCCAGCCTGGCGGCCAGGTTGACCGTGTCACCGATGGAGGTGAAGTCCCGCCGGTCACGCGCCCCCACCGAGCCGAACACCACGGGGCCGGAGTTGATGCCTATGCCGATGGAGATGAGGGCGCTGGACTCGGATCGGGCCTTCTCCTGTTCCAGGGCCATGGCCTTGCGTATGGCCAGGCTGGCGCGGCAGGCGTTGGTCTCCTTGTCCGGCCCGTCGAACATGGCCATGATCTCGTCGCCCACGAACTTGTCCACGTCCCCGCCGTTGTCGATGATGGCCTTGGTCTGGATCTCCAGGTAGCGGTTGAGGAGGGTCACCACGTCCTCCGGGCTGCGGCCCTCGCACAGGGTGGTGAAGCCGCGTATGTCCGTGAAGAGGAAGGCCAGCTCGCGGCGCTCGGAGCTGGGCGCGTCGCCGCCGGCGTGCTGGAGCGTGGAAGCAGAGATGTACGGCACCACGCCCCGGATGACGGTGGCCATGTTGCCTATCTCCACGGACAGTTTCTTGATCTCGTCGCGCGTGTCCACGCGGTCGTTGTAGGCCAGGAGATCCGCCGAGATCCGCTCGCCGCCCTTGACCATGCCCGCCAGGCGGGTGGCCAGCGAGTTGACGCCCATCTGCAGGTAGAGGATGGGGAAGACGATGCCCCGGCCCATCAGGTAGGTGAAGAAGACCGACGCGTACAGGAACATGGCGGCGATCATGAGGGTCTTGACCCGGGAGCGGTAGTACGGGCCGTAGATGACGTCCCGGTCGTACACCACGGAGGTGAAGCCTATGTTGACGCCGGACAGGCGCACCGGGGAGCGGAACTCGATGGTGCCCGCGGCCCTGTCGTCCACGCGGACGTTCTCCTCCGGCCCCGGCACGCCCTCGCCCAGGGATGCGCCCACCAGGGCCGGATCGGTGCTGACGGACACGGTCAGCGCCCCGCCCCTGGCCGGCATGCGGTAGTAGGACATGGACCTGAAGGGGAAACTCGACTCGCCCAGCTTGCGGGCCTCGGCCTCGAAGAAATCGGCGATGGCGATGCGGTCCGCGGCGTTGCTGCTGACCACGCTGGCCGCCCGGTCCGCCAGGGCCTGGCCGTTCTCCGTGACCGCGTCCAGTATGGTCGAGCCGAAATCGCCCAGGAGCACGGCCGCGAGCACCACGATGATGAAGAGGATGAGGCCCGAGAAAACCAGGGTGAGCCTGCGCTGGATGCCGGTCTCCCTGAGGAAGCGCTTGAAGCTGCGCTTTCCGGTATCGGCGCGGCGCTTGAAGTCGACGTACTCGCGGTAGCCGGCGTCGTTCTCGCTGAGGCTGCGGATGACCCGGATGAGCGAGAAGAGGTTCCAGGCGACGGCGGCGGCCACGGACAGGCCCACCCACCAGGGCAGGCCGTCGAAGTAGGCTGCGCGGTCGGCGAAGGTGGCCGCGTGCATCGCGTGGACCAGGATGACCGCCGCGGAGGAAACCACCGCGAGGGCCATGGAGAAGGACCTGTCGGGATCGGCGAAGACCGGCAGCTTCTTCCGCAGTAAGAAGGCGGCGACGCGCCACAGGCTGATGGCGAACGCCAGCGCAGCGGCGACGGCGGCCGTGATTCCCGCCGCGCCGGCACCGGAGCGGACGAGCGCAGGCCCGATCAGCGGGGGCGCCGGGAACTCCGCGGAAAACAGCGGCAGCAGGAACCAGGCGGCGACGAAGGCGGCCCAGGACCATTCAGCGGCGCGCAGCGCCAAGACCTTCTTGTCCAGCATGTGTCCTCCGGTGGCGTTCGTCAGTATTGGTCGAGCACGGCCTGCTTGGCCTTTGCCTTGTCCAGGAAGCCGGAGGCGTCCTCGTAGGAGGTGTCGATGGCGACCACCACCTCCAGGGCGGCGATCGCGTCCTTGAAGCGCTCTTCGCGGTAGGCCTGGACGCCCCGCGCGTAGACGGCAGCCAGGGCGTCGCGGATCCTGTGGCGCCGCTCCTCGAGGAGGGCCTTCTGGGCGGCGGCCGTGGTCGTCTTGGACAGGGAGGCGATGATGCGCTGGGCGGCGACCAGGTCTCCCCTGTCGATGTACATGTCGATGTTCTTGATGCCGGCCTCGAAGGTGGCCCCCCGCTCCTCGGCGGCCCCGAGATCGCCCACCCGCTTGAGGACGGCCTGCGCCTCCGCGGTGCGCCGTATGCCCACGGCGACGGTCGCCTTGGCGGCCGCCTGGGCCCACTCCTTGCGCGTCTCGTGGTACTTGGCCCAGTTGAAGTACAGCCGGTACCGGGCCTGGACCAGCTCCCCGGAGAAGGTGCCGTCCAGCTTGCGGTCCAGTTCATCCAGCACCCCGATCTGCGCGCGGGCCTCCTCGAAGGAGCCCTTGGCGTACAGGGCATCCAGTCCCGCGATGCGGCGCTTGACGATGTCGGAGATCTCGGACTTCAGGTCGTAGTAGGCCTTGGTCGCCTCGACGCTCCGCGGCTCGATCTCCTTGGCCCGGAGGACCAGGCGGAAAGCTTCTATATATACCTTCTCCCTGGTTCCCTCGGTGGCCGACGGGGACAGGCCGGCGGTCGCCTTGTCCGCCCGGCCCAGGTAGGTGTTCACCAGGGCGGT
This sequence comes from Spirochaetota bacterium, assembly GCA_022709445.1. Lineage (GTDB taxonomy): Bacteria > Spirochaetota > Spirochaetia > Treponematales > UBA12059 > JAKLIU01. Next base: position 8,316 of record JAKLIU010000066.1, read on the forward strand.
GCGGCCCTCGGAGGTTTCCTTGAGGAGCTCCGCCGCCTCCTTGGAACCGGGATCCAGGCTCACGGCGCGCCGGATGGCCGCGTGCATGGCGTACTCGTCCTCTTCGCCCTTGCCCCGTTTCTTGGCCAGGGCGCGGGCGGCGTCCATGGTCTTCTCGTACTCGCGCGCCCGGTAGTCGTCCACCAGGATCAGGTAGCGGGGAGCCTCGGCATTGGACGGGTCGTAACGAAGCGCCGCCTGGAAGAGCGCGACCGCCTTGCGGATGGACGACAGCTCGCCCCGCGCCACGATCTCGGTCTTGTACATCTCGATGCCGGTGCGGACGAGGGCGGCTGCCTTCTCCCGGTCGGACACGGAGAACGCCACCAGGAAGGGATCGCCCAGGGACGCGCAGGAAGAGAGCAGGCCGAGGGCGGCGATCAGGGTCGCCGCGGCCAGGTTCGAACGTTTCATGATTCCTCCGGGACCTGGCCGTCTCCCTGCGGCGGGGACGCCGGCAGGCTCAGCCATCTCCAGAAGATACCGCCGCCGGGGCCCGGATTCAACGCCGCGGCGGCCCAAATCGGATCAGCGCGCGGGACGTTCAG
>JAKLIU010000067.1 GCA_022709445.1 Spirochaetota bacterium
GCCCTGCTGCAGCAGTTCGCGCTGCTTGTCGTAGTCCACGCCGCCGTACACCAGGGCGAAGCGCAGGCCGACGTCGGCGCCGAACTTCACGGCGTCCTTGTGGATCTGGATGGCCAGCTCGCGGGTGGGCGCCACCACCAGGGCGCGGGCCTTGTACTTCTCGTGCTTGACCTTGTTGGCCATCAGGTGCTGGATGGTCGGCAGGGCGAACGCGGCGGTCTTGCCGGTGCCCGTCTGGGCGCAGCCCAGGATGTCGCGGCCCTGGAGCAGCGGGGGGATGGCCTGGGCCTGGATGGGCGTGGGCTTCTCGTAGCCTTCATGGGCCAGCGCGTCGAGGCAGTGGGGGGCGAGGCCGAGGGCCTCGAATTCGGGGAGATGCATGAGGATCCTTGGACGAGGCACGAGGATGAGCCAGTTTCAGAAACGGCCGCGCAGGCGATGCCGGGATTCCCGGCCGGCCCAGTCGCAGGTATGCGACCCGGATCGCGAGCTCGCGACCCGGTTGCGCTGTTGCGTAACCGGTCGCGCCGGCCCGCGTATGCTCTCGTCCGTATGAATATAGATGAAAAGAACGCGATGGAACAGGGGGTGCGGCAAGGCCGGTTCCGGGGTAGAATCATCCGGAACCAAGCGAGGAGGAACCATGCCCAGGATAGCCTACAGCGCCCCGGGAGCCGTCGCCGTCGGCCCCTACTCCCACGCCGTGGACGCGGGGGAACTTCTGTACCTGTCAGGCCAGACTCCGTTGGACCCGGCCACCGGCGCTCTCGCCGAGGGCGGGATCGGCGCGCAGACTTCCCGGTGCCTGTCCAACCTGTTCGCCGTGCTGTCGTCGGCCGGCCTCGGTCCGGAGCGGGTGGTCAAGTGCAACGTGTACCTGACGGACATGGCGGATTTCCCCGCGATGAACGAGGCCTACGCCGCCGCCTTCGACCCGCCCTACCCCGCCCGCACCACCATAGGCGTGGCCGCCCTGCCGCTCGGGGCCCGGGTGGAGATAGAGCTGATAGCCAGGAAGGGCTGAGTCCCGCAAGGGCTCAATCGTAGGCTTTGCGCGTCTCCGGGTCGGACATGGCCGGAGCCAGGCGGCCGGCCCATTCGGGGGCATTCCAGGTACCCAGGCGCTCGTGGATCGCGCAGTACTTCTCGGGTACGGGATGGGTACCGATGACCACGTTCACCTTGTACCGGTCTTCCATGAACCGCTTGAAGTGGTCGATGCTCGGGCACGGCGGGTAGCCGACGAGGAGTCCCGTGGCCAGGTGGATGGTCGTCACGCCGTTCTTGACCATCTCCTCGCCCGCGTACTCGATATTGCCGCCCGGGCAGCCGCCGCACGAGGTGAAGCCGGCTATTTCCGCCCCGCCCTCCGCGTACACGGAGAATGCCCCGGCGCGTTCCCTGAACGCCCGGAAACACTTCCCCCCGGCGCACGACCGGTACCGGTCGCAGATGATGATGCCTATCCTCTGTTTTTCGCCCATGGCGCCCTCCCGCGATCCGTCGCGTTTCCCCGATCTTCCCTTGACGGGATGATGGTATCCCCCCCACAATTTCCTGTCAAATGCCCATATCGACACGAGGAGAAGCCATGACCGTCAGTTGCATGATGGACGACTACTGCCCCAGGCGGGGATTGCGCGGCGAACACGGCTTATCCCTGTTCCTGCAGGCCGGTGACTTCAGCGTGATCTTCGACACGGGACAGGGCGGGCGGTTCATGGAAAACGCGGCGGACATGGGAATCGACCTGCGCGAGGCGCGGGCCATCGTGCTGAGCCACGGTCACTACGACCACTGCGGGGGCCTGGGCAAGCTCCGCGAACGCCTGGCGCCGGACTGTCCCCCGATCTACGCCGGCCGGGGCTGGGACGCGCCGAAGATGGCACGCGACGCGGGAGGCCTCGTCGACATAGGCCAGGTCCGGTCGGCGGACAGCAAGCCGACCGCGGCGGTCGTTGTCGAGAGCCTCACTTCGATCGCGCCCGGCATCTTCCTCCTGCCGGCGGTCGCGCGCCCGGCGGACAGCGCCGACAATCCCCGGTTCCGGACGGTGGACGGCCGGGGGGAAACCGTCGACCGCTTCGAGGATGAACTGTCGCTGGTCGTGGTCGAGGAGGACGGCTTGACCGTCATCGCGGGCTGCGCCCATCGAGGCATCCTGAACATAGCCGCGGCGGCCCTCCAGGCCTTTCCCGGCAAGGTTCTCAAGACCCTGGCCGGCGGATTCCACCTGGCCGACGCCGCAGAAGACGCCCTCGCGGCCGTCGCGTCGGGCCTGGCGGGGCTGGAACCCGGCAGGGTGCTCTGTTCGCACTGCACGGGACCGCGGGGTTACGCCGCCCTGCTGGCCGCCTTGGGGAACCGCGTCACCTGGCTTTCATGCGGGATGCGCGTCCGGGCCTGAAGAGTTCCGGCCCAGGCCCAGGCGCTTCATCTTGCTCTGCAGGGTGCTCGGCCTGAGCCCGAGCATCGCCGCCGCGCCGTCGGGACCGTAGACCCTGCCTCCGCATCGGGCCAGGGCCATGGCGATATGGCGTTTCTGCGCGTTGTCGAGGCTCTCCGGGGTGAAGGCCCGCGGATCGTCGGGGCAGCTCCCCGAGGATGATCCCCGGCAGGGCCCTGGCCTGCCCTTGGCCCAATCGCCGGCGCAGAGTTCCGCCGGGCCGATGGTGCCGCCGCGCGCCAGGATTGCCGCCCGCTCCACGGCGTTCCGCAGCTCGCGCACGTTGCCAGGCCAGGGGTTCCGGGCCAGCGTTTCCAGGGCCTCGGCGCTGAAGCCCAGCCGGCTCCAGCCCTGCCGCGCCCTCAGTTTGGACGCGAACAGCTCGGCTATGAGCAGGACGTCGTCACCCCGCTCACGCAGGGGCGGCAGGCGTATGGGAAACACCGCGATGCGGTAGAACAGGTCCTCCCGGAACGTGCCTGCATCGACGGCGGCCCCCAGGTCCACGTGGGTCGCCGCCACGATGCGGACATCCACGGAAACAGGATCCTCCCCGCCGACTCGCATGAAGTGCCCCTCCTGCAGGGCCCGCAGGAGCTTGGGCTGGATGTCCGGCGGCAGGTCGCCTATCTCGTCCAGGAACAGGGTGCCGCCATGTGCCAGCTCGAAACGTCCCCGGCGCAGCGCTTGGGCGCCGGTGAAGGAACCCTTCTCGTGCCCGAAGAGCTCGCTCTCCGCCAGGGCGGCGGGAAGGGCGGAGCAGTTGATGGCGATGAACGGCCCGGCGGCCCGGGGCGAGAGGCGGTGGATGACGCGCGCGGCCTCCTCCTTGCCGGTTCCTGTCTCGCCCAGGAGCAGCACGGGAGAATCAGCGGCCGCCACCAGCTTGATCGAGTCGAGGGCCTGGAGCCAGGCGGGCGACGAGCCGGCCAGGTCCCGGAACGCCTCGGCTTCCCGGTCCAGGAGGCGGTTGCGCTCGGCGAGGAGCAGGCTGTTGCGCTCGCGCAGGGCTCGGGCCGCCTCGGACTGCACCAGCGCGACCGCCATGAGCCGCGAGATCACGCCTATGAAGCGCAGGATCTGCTCGGTGAACACCCCGCAGCGGCGATGGTCCAGGGTGAGGAGCCCAATCGCCACGCGGTCCACGACCAGGGGAGCGGCCAGGCAGGAATGGCCGTCGGGCAGGTCGAGGATGCCCGCGTAGGTATCCTGGCGATCGTCCTCCGGACGGAACAGCCGCGGCAACCCTGAACTCAGGAGCGAGGCGAGGTCCGCGCGACGCTCAAGGGAAATGGTGTAGCCTTCCAGTTTTTTCGAAGCCAGCGGCCCCTTCATGGTCCTGACCTTCAGCCGCCCCCTCCCCTCGAAGCTGAGCACGACCGCCAGTTCGTAATCGATCAGCTCCTTGAGGGAATCGAGCACCAGGTCCATCGTTCCCTCGGAGGCCAGGAGGGGTTCCTGGCCGGCATGCAACCACGCATCTTGAGCGTGGGCCAACACCGATATTTCGTTGTATACCGACATATCGGTGCATTGTACTGGCTTTTTCGGTGCCACGCAAGCCAAACCGGATCATCGTGCATGCAATTCTTTTCCAGGATTGGACTTAGAAAATCAGGTTTTTTGGCATGCTTCCTGCCTTAACATTGTCGCACCACAGGTGCAAAAAACGTTTCAAGGAGTCATCATGGAACCCATCGTCACGACCGCAGCCGAACCAATGCCGCGCATCGGGGACAAAGCCCCGTCCTTCACCGCCGTCACCACCCAGGGCGAGATCAAATTCCCCGAGCAGTACCAGGGCAGCTGGGTCATCCTGTTCAGCCACCCGGCGGACTTCACCCCGGTCTGCACCTCCGAATTCATGACCTTCGCCTCGCTCGAGGCGAAATTCTCCGAACTCAACTGCAAGCTGGTTGGCCTGTCCGTTGACGGGCTGTACAGCCACATCGCGTGGCTGCGCACCATAAAAGACAAGATCGAGTACAAGGGCATGAAGGACGTCGAGGTGAAGTTCCCGCTCATCGAGGACATCACCATGGAGGTCGCCCGGAAATACGGCATGATCCAGCCGGGCGAGGCCGCCACCAAGGCGGTGCGCGCCGTGTTCTTCATCGACCCGAAGGGCATCGTGCGGGCGGTCATCTACTACCCGCTCAGCATCGGCCGCAACTTCGACGAGCTGATCCGCGTGGTGCAGGCCCTGAAGACGGCCGACGCCTTCTCGGTAGCCTGCCCCGCGGACTGGCGCCCCGGCGACGACGTGATCGTGCCGCCCGCCGGATCCTGCGGCGTCGCCAAGGACCGGATGGACGGCAAGGAATCGGGAGTGACCTGCCATGACTGGTTCTTCTGCACCAAGAAGATCGACAAGGCGGCGGTTCTGGCCGCCATCCAGAAAAAGTGAAAGCCGCGCCCGCGGCCTCCAGTCGCGGGCGCCCCGATAGCGCGCGGGAGCGCGGGGAGGGTTCCATGAGCGAAAAGCGGAAGCTGACGACGATCGCCGGCGCGCCGGTGACCGACAACCAGAACATCATGACGGCAGGGCCGCGCGGGCCTGCCCTGCTCCAGGACATATGGTTCCTGGAGAAGCTGGCGCACTTCGACCGGGAGGTGATCCCGGAACGCCGCATGCACGCCAAGGGCTCCGGCGCGTTCGGTACCTTCACCGTCACCCATGACATAAGCAGGTACACCCGCGCCAAGCTGTTCTCCGCCATCGGCAAGAAGACCGAGCTGTTCGCGCGCTTCTCCACGGTGGCGGGGGAGCGCGGCGCCGCCGACGCCGAGCGTGACATACGCGGCTTCGCGGTGAAGATGTACACGGAAGAAGGCAACTGGGATCTGGTGGGCAACAATACGCCGGTCTTCTTCCTGCGCGACCCGCTCAAGTTCCCGGACCTGAACCACGCCGTCAAGCGAGATCCCCGCACCAACCTTCGCAGCGCCAGGAACAACTGGGATTTCTGGACCTCTCTGCCGGAAGCCCTGCACCAGGTCACCATCACCATGAGCGAGCGGGGCATCCCGGCCTCGTACCGGAACATGCACGGCTTCGGCAGCCATACCTTCAGCATGATCAATGCCAAAAACGAGCGCGCCTGGGTCAAGTTCCACTGGATCTGCCAGCAGGGCATCAAGAACCTGACGGACGCGGAAGCGGAGGCAATCGTCGCCAAGGACCGCGAGAGCCACCAGCGGGACCTGTTTGACGCCATCGAGCGCAAGGAGTATCCCCGGTGGCAGTTGGCCATACAGGTGATGAGCGACGAACAGGCGGCCGCCCTGCCCTACAACCCCTTCGACCTGACCAAGGTATGGTTCCACAAGGACTTCCCGCTCATCCCGGTGGGCATGATGGAACTGAACCGCAATCCGGAGAACTATTTCGCGGACGTGGAGCAGGCCGCCTTCAATCCGGCCAACGTGGTGCCCGGCATAGGCTTCTCCCCGGACAAGATGCTCCAGGGACGCCTGTTCTCCTACGGCGACGCCCAGCGCTACCGGCTCGGGGTCAACCACATGAGCATTCCGGTCAACGCGCCCAAATGCCCGTTCCACGCCTTCCACCGCGACGGCCAGATGCGGGTCGACGGCAACTACGGCGGCACGCTTGGCTACGAACCCAACAGCTATGGCGAATGGAAGGAACAGCCGGATTTCTCCGAGCCGCCGCTGGCTCTCAGCGGGGCCGCGGCCCATTGGAGCCACCGCGACGACGACGACGACTACTGGACCCAGCCTGGCATGCTGTTCAGGTCCATGAAACCGGCCCAGCGCCAGGCCCTCTTCGAGAACACCGCAAGGGCCATGGGTGACGCTCCCCGGGAGATCAAGCTGAGGCATATCGGCAACTGCCTGAAGGCCGACCCCGAATACGGAAAGGGCGTAGCCGCCGCCCTGGGCCTTTCCGCGGGCGAAGCGCCGCGGTAAAATCCATCGCGCCGCCGGCTATCGGATGCCGGCGGCGGCCGCGGGAGGGAGAATGGGCGGGATGAAGCGAGTCATGGCGGCAGCCTTGGGCTGGACGGCCTTCGGGCTCGGCTGGCTGGGCATATTCATCCCCGGCCTGCCCACCACCATCTTCTGGATCGTCGCGGCCGCGGCGTTCCTCCGCGCCGACCGCCGCATGTACGCGCGCATCGTCGCCAACCGGCGTTTCGGCCCGGGCGTCCGGATGTTCGTGGAACGCGGCATGATCAGCGCGCGGGGCAAGGTCATTTCCATCGCGGCCATGTCGGGCTTCGCGTGCATGGGCGCGCTCGCCATGCCAAAGGCCTGGTTGAAGGCCGCCGTGCTCCTCGCTGCCGTCGCGGGCAGCGTCTGGGTCGCGTGCCTGCGGACTCCCGAGGCGGAAGCGCGGCGTCTCGCCGCTTCGCGACGGGATGCCTCGGACTCCGCTTCCGCCTGATCGATCACCAGAGCCGCAGTTTCATTTTCCTCGAGCCGTCGGGCATCGGATCCGCCGCGCCTTCCAGGTACGGCAGCATGCGGTCCCAGGACGGCAGTGGCCGGCCGGCTCGTCGTACGAGCCGATCGAGGGCGCGGGCCTGTCCGCCGAGCTCGCCCCTGCCCCCGACTGCGTTCGCGTGGCCGAACATCGCCACGCGCGCTCCTTCCCCGGCGAACGCCTTGGCCATCACGCCGACGAGGTACCATTCAGGCATCCCGATGAGCGTTTTGAGCCGTCCGGGTTCGGTCCGTATGCCCATGCCGCCGAGCGCGCGGAGCAGTTCCTTGCACGCCCGCATGCCCAGGACCAGCGCGTCCCGCGTGCGGCAGGTCCGGGCCTGGTCGCCGGCGCAGGCATAGATGGCGCCCGCCAGCGGGAACACCAGGGCCGCGTGACAGGCCAGCCACGAGCGCATGTCGGGGCTCTCGTTCACGACCAGGCCGGCCGACGCCAGGATGCCCCGCGCCGTTTCCAGGGCCGGCCGCGCCGCCCCGGAGATGACGCCGAGGGTCGTCGGTCCGCGGTGCCTGTCCGCGCTTCGCCCCGGCTTGCGCCCGTCGGTGTACACGATGGCCGCGCCGTCGCGATAGCCGCCGAACGCCCCGAAGCCGGCGACGAATCGGTCGGGTCCGACAGCCTCGGCCTGCCGGTCCAGGTCGCCCAGGTTGTTCCCTATCACCGCCACGGCCTTTGCGCGTCCCGGTCCGATCGCGGCGAGCGCGTCGTCTATCTGACCCGCGCGCACCGCCACCAGGATGAGGTCGAAGCTCGCCCCGGCGGGGAGCTTCTCCAGGACCGTGACGGGGACGCGCTCCTCATCGCCGAGGAACGCGTTCCGGATGACGACGCCGTGCTCGCGCAGCGCGGCGAGCCGTTCTCCCCGCGCCAGGGCGCTCACCGCGAAGCCGGCTTGCGCCAGCCGCGCGGCATAGACGCTCCCTATGACTCCGAGCCCGTACACCAGAACCGAAGCGCCCATGGGTCTCTCCTTCCGGAAATCCGCCATCGAAGCGGCGCCATGAGCCTCAGTGCGCGCAGTCGTGCCCTTCGTGCTCGTGGCAGCCTTCACCGGAATCCTTGACCGCGCCGGCCAGCCAGGATTCCACCACGGTCCGGGCCTTGCCCGAGGCGCCGCGGATGACCTCTATACCGTTGGCCTTGAGGACGCGGACGGCGCCGTCTCCCATGTTGCCGGCCAGCATGAGGGTCACCCCGCCCTTGGCCAGGACCGAGGCTATGTCGGTCTTGCAGCCGCAGCCGTCCGGGCTGTCCACCCGGTCTTCCGACTTGACCGCGCCGTTCTCCACTTCGAACACCGTGAAATACTCGCAATGGCCGAAGTGGGCGTCCACGTGGCCGTTCCTGGTGGGTACCGCGATTTTCCTGTGCATGTCGTCTTCCTCCCGCATGATTACGCGGCCCCCCTCGATGCGGAGAGCCTTGCCGTTGAGTATCGCGTCGGCCACCGTGCGCCGGGCTTCCTCTATGATCCGTCCGAAGGTCTGCCGCGACACGCCCATCTTCCGGGCGGCGGCCTCCTGGTACAGCCCCTCCAGGTCGGCCAGCCTGATGGCTTCCACCTGGTCCACGGTGAGGACCGTTTCCTGCAGTCCGCGCGCGGGGATGCCAGCCGGCTTGTACAGCGTCGCCGGGAGCCCGCCCGATCGCACCGTCCTGGCGCTTATCGGCCTGGGCATGGTTCAGCCGCCCGCCTTTTTCGCGCCGGCGGCGAGCGCCAGCTCCACCTCGGCCGCGAGCGCGTCCGCCGGTCCGGTGATCTCGCGCGGCAGGTCGGCCAGAATTTCACGGGCAAATTGCGGCGAGAACGCGGCATCAAGCATCTGCCGAAGAATTTCCGTCTTCACCGGCTCG
>JAKLIU010000068.1 GCA_022709445.1 Spirochaetota bacterium
CGGCCATAGTCAAGTTCGTGGGCGGCTCGCCCAGGGATGCCATCGACGTGAGCCTGCGCATGTACGAGATCACCGTCGCGGAGAACGACGCCTACCAGATACCTGCCCTGGATTTCCGCGGGACGCCCACGGGCATCGACGTGCGCAAGGTGGTGGAGACGGGCATACTGCCGGCGGTGAACACCGGCATAGCCCACAAGGACCCGGGCGTGGGCATGGTCGGCGCCGGCCTCGTCAAGCCGCCCGAGAACGCCTTCCGGGACGCCCTGGTCGCCTTCGCCGAGAAATACGCACAGAAAATGATTTGAACATAGAGACACAGAGACACAGAGAGGAGAAATGGATGTTTGGAAAGCGAAAGCTCTTCGTCCGCTGCCTCCGTTTTTCTCTGTGCCTCTGTGTCTCTGTGGTCTGATTTGTCTTTAATCAGGAGGTTCATATGAAGATGATCGATCTCACCATTCCGCTCGGCATCGGCACGCCGCCCTGGCCCACCTACGAGCCGCTGGAGATGAAGTACTTCAAGCGGCTGGCCCCCAACGGGGCCAACGGCCAGATCGTGACGCACTCCAACCACATAGGCACGCACCTGGACGGGGAGATCCACTTCTACACCCCCGGCAAGGACATCGCGAGCCTGGACATGGACTTCCTGGTGCACGACGGCGCCATCGTCGACCTGTCCGACTGCGCCCAGGAGTACGACGTCTACACATCCAAGATGGTCGAAGACCGCGTGGAGGTGAAGGAAGGCGACATACTCATAATCCACACCGGCTTCCACCACTACGGTTGGGACCAGCCAACCGGCGACGAGATCCGCTACATGATCAAGCACCCGGGCCCGGACCGCGAGTTCGCCGAGTGGGCCAAGAAGAAGAAGCTGCGCTGGATAGGCGTGGACTGCGGCAGCGCGGACCATCCCATGAACACCAAGATCCGCGACTGGATGCCCAAGCAGGCCGCCGAGTGCGACCGGCACTTCAAGGCAAAGTACGGCAAGAGCCTGGACGAGGTGTTCTCCGAGGACAAGTACCAGCTGATGCACCTGGAGATGTTCAACCACCACATCATCCACGCGGAGTGCCTGGGCGGCGACATGGACCTGCTCCTGAACCAGCGGGCCCTGATCGGCTGCTTCCCTTGGCGCCTGGTGGACGGCGAGTCCAGCGTGGCGCGCATCGTGGCCATGGTGGAGGACGACCGGTACGAGAAGCTGATGGCCAAGAAGGCCAAGTGCGAGCTGACCAGGTTCGGCGACATCGCCGGCTCCAAAGCCGCCTGGCTCCACGAAGAAGCGAAGAAGAAATAATTCGAGTATTTGCCACGGAGACACGATGGGAGGGGGAAGTCTCCCCCTCGCTCCGAAGGTCGCGCGTTGCGCGACGCTTCTGCGCTACCCCCTCTCCGGGGGTACCCCGGACCCTGCGATCCTGCGCTCGCTCGGATCGCACCGTGCCTCCGTGGCGGAATTCCGGGAGACAACATGGGTAAGCCGCTTGAGGGGATTCGGGTACTGGACCTGACGCGCGTGCTCGCGGGGCCGTTCTGCACGATGATGCTGTCCGACCTGGGCGCCGAGATCATCAAGGTCGAGACCCCGGGCACGGGCGACGACTCCCGCGCCTTCGGGCCGTTCAGGAACGGGCAGAGCCTGTACTTCATGAACGTGAACCGGGGCAAGGAAAGCATAGCCATCGACCTCAAGAACGAGGCGGGCAAGAAGCTGCTCCTGGAGCTGGCCGGAGCCTGCGACGTGCTGGTGGAGAACTACCGCCCCGGCACCATGGAGAAGCTGGGCCTGGGCTGGGACGTCCTCAAGGCAGTCAACCCGCGCCTGGTGTACGCGGCGGTGTCGGGCTTCGGGCATACGGGGCCGGACTCGAAGCGCCCGGCCTACGACATCCTGGTGCAGGCCATGGGCGGCGTGATGAGCATCACCGGCTGGCCGGATTCCCCGCCCACGCGCGTGGGCCTGTCCATGGGCGACATCACGGCCGCCGTGTTCGGCGCGACCGGCGTGACCACGGCCCTCTACCACCGCGAGAAGACGGGCCTGGGGCAGAAGGTGGACGTGGCCATGCTGGATTGCCAGCTGGCCATCCTGGAGAACGCCTTGGTGCGCTTCCAGGTGGACGGCAAGCCGCCTGCCCCGCTGGGTACGCGGCACCCGACCATCACGCCCTTCCAGGCTTTCCGCGCGGACGACGACTGGTTCGTGGTGGCGGTGGGCAACGACGCGCTGTGGAAGTCCTTCTGCGACGCGGTGGAGCGGCCGGACCTGCTGGCCGACCCGCGCTTCGCGACCAACGGCGACCGCACCAGGCACTACGCGGAGCTGATCCCCGAGCTGGACCGCATGTTCGGGCTCAAGCCGGCGGCCGCATGGCTCCAGCTGCTGGAGAAGGCGGGCGTTCCCGCCGCCCCGGTCAACTCCGTGGACAAGGTGATGCAGGACCGGCAGCTGGCGGCGCGCAACATGTTCGTCACGGTGGACGACGCGGCCGCCGGCACGGTGACCATTCCGGGCAACCCCATCAAGATGGAGTCCATCCCGGAGAGTCCCACCCGGCCCCACGCCCCGGCCATAGGCGAGCATACCGACGATATCCTCAAGCGGCTCCTGGGCATGGACGCGGACGCGATAGCCGCGCTCAGGGCCGGCGGCGCGGTGTCATGAGCCCGGCCGCACGCCCGGACGCGGTCCGGCCCGAGCCGCTGGACCCGCTGGCCGACGCGCTGCGTCCGGACGGGCCGGGCCTGCGCGGTTACCTGTCGCGGATACTCGACAGGCTGGACAGCGTTGAGCCGGGTATCCTGGCCCTGCTGCCGGAACCCGGGCGCCGGGAGCGCATCCTGCGCGAGGCGGCGGCCCTGGAGGTACGCTGGCCGGAGCCGGCATCCAGGCCGCCGCTGTTCGGCGCGCTCCTGGGCGTGAAGGATCTCTTCGCGGCTGACGGTTTCGAGACCCGGGCCGGTTCGCGCCTGCCCCCGGAGCTCTTCGCCATGCCCGAGGGGCCGGTGGTGTCCGCGCTCAAGCGGGCTGGCGCCCTGGTGCTGGGCAAGACGGTGACCACGGAGTTCGCGTACTTCTCGCCCGGCCCCACGCGCAATCCCTGGAACCCGCATCATACGCCCGGAGGTTCCAGCTCCGGTTCGGCCGCCGCGGTGGCCGCAGGCTTCTGCCACCTGGCCATCGGGACGCAGACCATCGGCTCCATCTCGCGCCCCGCGGCCTTCTGCGGGGTCGCAGGCTGGAAGCCCGGCTACGAGCGCACCAGCCGGACCGGCGCGGTGGCCTTCAGTCCCTCGCTGGACCACGTGGGCCTGTTCGCGGCAGGAGCGGCTGGCCTGGCCCTGGCCGCTCCGGTGGTCGTCCCCGACTGGCAGGCCGACCGCCACTCGGCCGTCGCCGCCTCGTACGCCGACCGGCGGGGCAGGATGGGGCGGGCCCTGACGCTGCTGGTTCCGGAAGGCCCCTACCTGGCCCAGGCGGAGCCAGGGGCGCTGGCGTCCTTCGAGCTGAGCCTGGCTTCCCTGGCCGCGGCTGGTTTCGTCGTCATGCGCGTCTCCGCGATGCAGGATATAGAAGGGATCAATGCCCGGCACCGCAGGATAGCGGCGGCCGAGCTTGCACGCGTCCACGAGCGCTGGTTCTCCGCCCACGAGGCGCTCTACTCGCAGACCACGGCGGACCTGATCCGGACGGGCACGGCCATCTCCGACGCGGATTTGGAGACCGACAGGGCCGGCCGGCTGGGGCTCAGGCTGGAGCTGGATGCCCTCCTCGACCGCTCGGGAGCGGACTTCTGGGTATCGCCGGCCGCTCCGGGACCCGCTCCGGAAGGGCTCTCCGCCACCGGCAGCCCCATCATGAACCTGCCCTGGACCCACGCGGGCGTCCCCACCCTGGCCCTGCCCGCCGGCCTGTCCGGGGACGGGCTGCCGCTGGGACTGCAGCTGTCGGCCCGCTTCGGGGAGGACGAGGAGCTCCTGGCCCTGGGGACCGTCCTGCAGCCCTTCCTGGGCGCCTGAGGGTTTCCCGGGGAGGGCGTTCAGGATCCGGATGCGCCGGGCCCCGTGGTGCCGGGACCCGCCGCGCCCTGACCGTCGCGTCCGCGCGGCGGGTCGGCGGCCCGATCCGGGTCACGGGCATCGGGCCGCGGCTTGCGGGCCAGCAGTCGCCTGAGCAAGGCCGCCTTCTCGAAGCGCTTCTCCCGTCCCTGCGCGAGGTTGCGCAGGTTCTTCCGGTGCGTGAACAGCACGAAGGGCGGTGCGGCCAGCGCGAAGCCCAGCAGCCAGGGCGAGACCCCGCGGCCCGCTGCCGCTGCCCCGAGCACGGTCGCCGAGAAGCCGGCCGCAGCCGCCATGGAGGAGAGCGACACGATGCCGGTGCTCAGGAGGGTCAGCGCGAAGGCTGCCAGGGCGACGAGGAAGGCCCCGGGCGCAAGGACCAGGATGGCGCCCGCGCTGGTGGCTATGCCCTTTCCGCCCCGGAAACCGGCGAACACGGTCCAGACGTGCCCGGCCACGGCGGCCAGGCCGGCCAGGAGGCGGGACGCGTCCGGGGGCAGCGGGGCGCCCGAGGCCAGCGGGGCGACCAGGGCCACCGCCGCGGCTCCCTTGGCCAGGTCGACCAGCGATACCGCCACGCCGGCCTTCCAGCCGAACAGCCTGAACACGTTGGTCGCCCCGGCGTTGCCCGAGCCTTCGAGACGAGGGTCGCGGCCGAAGAACAGCCTGCCCGCCACGATGGCGGTGGGGAATGATCCGAGCAGGTAGGAGAGAGCGAGCATCGCGATGAGCGTGGCCATGAGCGTGGCGGAAGGCTAGCACGCACCCGGGCGGTGGTCAAGCGAGCACTCGCCCGCGACGGCCGTAGCGGCTATAATGGGGCCGGCATCGATACGGCATCATGGAGACGGCATGAATCCAGCTGAACTGCTCGCCCGCGGAGGGGTATGGTACAACATGGCGGGTTCGGATCCGGAGTCCGCCCTGGCCGGCGCGGTGGCCGCCCTGGCCTCGTCGGGCCGGCTCGCCGAAGGCTTTGATCCGGACGGGCTGCTGCACAGCCTGGTCGGCCGGGAGGCGACGACGTCCACGGCGCTCGGCGGGGGCATCGCCTTTCCCCATCCCCGCGAACCGCTGGCTCCCAGCCCGGACGCCGCCCTCATCGCGCTGTTCTACCCGCGCTTCCCCGTGCCCTGGAACGCGGCCGACTCCGCCCCGGTGCGGGCGTTCTTCCTGGTGCTGTCGCACAATCCCCACGGCCACCTGACGGCCCTCTCGCGCCTGGCCAAGGCCTGTGCCCTGGACGGGTTCCGCGCACTGCTCGCCGACGAGGCCGGGGAGCGGGAGCTTGTCGCCTACCTGTCCGCGGAACCGGCGTCCAGCCTCTGGAGCCCCACCAGGTAGGTCTCGAAGCTGATCGTGCGGCAGGCCTCCGGCTTGAAGGCGCGGGCCGTCCTGTACGAGCCCTTCATGCGGTCCAGGAGCTCGCGCTGGCCTCCGCCTATGAACAGCTTGGCCACCACCGAGCCGCCCTGCCGGAGCATGCCGTCGGCATAGTCCAGCACGGCCTCCACGAGCGCTTCCGAGCGGTCGGTGTCCAGGCCGCGGTTGCCGCTGGTGGCGGGGGCGGCGTCGGAGAGCACCAGGTCGTAGGGACCGCGGGCGGCCAGCTCGGCCCGGATGGCCGGATCGTAAAGGTCGCCCTGCAGGAAGTGGAAGTTGTCCGCAGACGGATGCACGCCCAGATCCTGCAGGTCCACGGAGGACAGGAAGCCGGTGCCGTCCAGGGTCTTGAGTATCCACATGCTCCAGCTGCCGGGCGCTGCGCCTATGTCGAGCACGCGGAAGCCCTTGCGGAGCAGGCGGAATTTAGCGTCCAGCTCCATGAGCTTGTAGACGGAGCGGGCGGGGTAACCCTCTTTCCTGGCCTTCTTGGCCCAGAAATCGGACGTTTCGTAACCAGCGCCTGCCATGGCGACTCCTGCGGTACCGGGCTGCCGGCGGGCGGGAGCCCGCGACGCGGCGGCCCTTTCCTATCGGGCCCGCCGGGCCTATACTATATCCGGAAGGTGACATGGGATCCAATACCTTGGTACAGGCTGACATCTGGACGGTCGCGCAGACGGAGCAGGGCAACGTGGTCTTGGTGCGCCCCAAGGAATCGGACGTGGCGGTCCCCATCTTCATCGGCCAGCTGGAGACCCAGTCCATACTCATAGGCCTGGGGCGCGTGGAGATGCCCCGGCCCCTCACGCACGACCTCCTGATCTCGGTGGCTTCCGCCCTGGGGGCCAGGCTGGCGCGCATCGAGATATCCGACCTCCGTGACGGCACCTTCTTCGCACGGCTGGTGCTCATGCTCCCCTCGGGGGAGCTGGTCCTGGACTGCCGCCCGTCCGACGCCATAGCGATGGCGGTGCGCACCGGGGCGGACGTGTTCATCGCCGAGAGCATCGTGGAGGAAGTGGGCGTGCCCGTGGACATGATCCGCGAGGCTCCCCGCGCGGATCCGGTCGACCCCGACTCTCCCGGCCCGGAGTCCGGCCCCGGCCGCCCCGGCATGCTCTGGCACGCGCCGATCGCCGGCGACGAGGAACGGGAACGGCTGGAGCGCGAACTGTCCGCTGCGATAGCCGACGAGGACTACGAGAAGGCCGCCGCCCTGCGCGACCGGCTCAAGTCGCTCTGAGTTTCCTGCCTCCGGTTTCGCTTCCAAAGGCGGCGCATCCGCGATACAATGGCCGTTGCCCCGCTCGCCAGCAGGGGCGCGCCCGGCGTGGCGCCATGAGTACCAGCGGGCCGTTGGAAAGCGTCGAGCCTTCCGGCGGTTCGCCACAGCGCGGCGCGGAGGCCGGGATGAAAAAAACGACGATGCTCGCGTTCTCCCTCCTGCTCGCGGCGGCCCCGATCCATGCCCAGTCGGTGGACCTGACCGCCCAGGACCTGTACGTCCGCAAGGGTTTCTCCCTGGAATGGACCTTCTACGCGCCCCTGCCCGGGGAGACCGACTGGGTGCGCCTTCCCGCTTCACCGGGCGACCGGCCGGTGGCCATGCGCTCCGTGTTCCCCGAGGACGCGCGCTCGGCGGGCGGCGAGCCGGCCCGCTGGTGCATCGTCATCCCGTTCAACGTGGACCGCGCCGTGCTCGAGGCTCCCGGCGGGGTGGGCCTGTACCTGGGGCGCATCGGGCAGGACTGGCAGGTCTACCTGAATGGCTACCTGGTCCGCGACGAGAGCTTCTTCACGCCCGAGGGCGAGCTCGGCGTGCACCGTTCCGTCAAGGGCGCCCTGATCGAGCTGGACGAGTCGCGCGTCAGGCCCGGCGGCAACGTGCTGGCCTTCATGATAGCCGGCGACCCCGGCTCCGGCGACACCGGACTGCCTGCGGCCGGCCCCTACCTCCTGGGACCGTACGCGGAGCTGGGGGCGCTGAAAGCCGAGATACCCAGGCTCATGCTCATCGGCATCTTCTTCTTTTTCTCCCTCTACCACGGCATGCTGTTCCTGCTCCGCAGGCGCGGCAAGGCCTACCTGTACTACGGACTGGGGACGATGCTCCTGTCCCTCTACCTGTTCACCCGGACCTTCATCATCTACGGTCTCCTGCTCGAGACCCGAACCATCGACGCCGTGGGCACCGCTGCCCTGTTCCTCCTGGTGCCGGCCTTCATGGCCTTCATCGACGCGTCCCTGGGGCGCCGCGTCTCGGTGTTCGCCAAGGCCTACGCCGCCGCCAGCGCCCTGGCCGCCATCCTGCAGGCGTTCGCCTTCCGGGAGGCGCTGCTGGCGGGCTGGCGGGCCACGGTCGCGCTGCCCCTGGCCTACATCCTGGTGCTGGACCTGGCGCTTCCCATCGGCAAGGCCGTGCGCGATTCAATCGGCTCGCGCGGCGGCAAGGGCGGGCTGGCGCGGGCCATCATGCAGGGCCTTGGCCGGTCCGAGGCCAGCACGCTGATCCTGGGAACCGCGGTGATGGGAGCCGCCGTGCTCCTGGACTCCTTCGAGCGGGTCGGCGGGGCGGCCGGCGGCAGGTCGGCCGACCTGGTCTTCCTGGTGCTGGTGTTCGGCACGGCCGCCGTGCTGGCGGGCAAGTTCTTCAAGGTGTACCGGGACGCGGAGGCGGTGAAGCTGGACCTGGAACGGCGGGTCGCCGCGCGCACCGGGGAGCTGCAGGCGGAACTCTCCGTGCAGGAGGGGCTCAGCGTGCGCCTGTCCGACCTCAGCGGGAAGCTCAAGTCCGCGGTATCGGTGGCGGACAAGGACCTGCGCATCGCCACGCAGGTGCAGCAGGGCTTCTTCCCCAAGTCGGCCCCCAGGACGGACAGCTGGGAGCTGGCTTTCGCCTTCATGCCCGCGGGGGGCCTGTCCGGGGATTTCTACGACTTCTACCAATCGGGCGAACGGCTGGACGGCCTGGTGGTCGGGGACGTGTCGGGACACGGAATAGCATCGGGACTGATCACGGTGCTCGCGCGCTCCATCTTCCACCGCAATTTCTACGAGCGCAGGCACCGGAGCCTGGGCGCGGTGCTGGAGGCGATCAACGCGGAGCTCATACCGGAACTGTCGTCCGTGGAGAACTTCATCACCGCGGCCCTGCTTCGGGTGGCGGACGACGGCCAGGTGGAATACGCCACCGCCGCGCATACGGAAATCCTTTACCGGGGGCCGACAAGCCCCGGGCCAACGCGGTCAGGCCGCGCACCGTGCAG